>NZ_JBFTXJ020000003.1:300000-546070 GCF_041379945.2 Aneurinibacillus sp. REN35
ATCTTGAACATATTTGGGATCGGTTCTTTAAAGTGGATCGTGTTCGTTCTCGCAAGGAAACAGGCACAGGATTAGGTCTTGCCATTGTTAAGGAATTGGTTACCCTTCACCAAGGTACGATTACTGTAAAGAGTAAAATAGGCGAGGGTACAGCCTTTATTATATGGCTTCCAGGTGAGAAGGAGCATGAATAAGCAAGAGAAGTGGCAAGGAGTCGCTAGGGATGGATAGATATCCATCCCTATTTTTTGCATGCGATTTACTTGTATACAAGATACTTGAGGTATGGTATATTCTGAATAGAAAGAATAAAAGGGGGGCGTGGTGATGTTTGAGGATTGTATGGTATTTTTGCTTAGCAAAGCACAGCAGCGTGTCTATCAGATGGGCAAGGCGGAATTGCAGCCATACGGAATCACGCCGGTGCAATACGCACTATTGCGTTTGCTCTGGGAGAAGGATGGGCAGTCGGGTGCGGAGCTAGGTGAAGGCTTGCGGCTTGACTCGGCCACGATGACCGGACTTCTTGATCGGTTGGCGCATCATGAACTAATAAAGCGACATCCTGATCCAAAAGACCGAAGAGTGAACCGAATTTACCTGACAGAACAGGGATGGGCTTTGGAGCGGCCGCTTACAGAAATTATGGACAGTCTAAACGCTACGATTGTAGATGATTTTACAGACGAAGAGATTCGCTTATTTAAACATATGTTGAACCGCCTTGGTTCACGCGAGAAAAATTGAGGGAAAGAGGGAAGATACAATGCAGCTTAAAGATATTAACGATACGCTCGTTGGAACGCTTGGCATTGAGCTAGGTGAGATGACACCGGAGAGAGTCACGGCTACAATGCCGGTAAACGCCAAGACGCATCAGCCGTTCGGTCTGCTTCATGGAGGAGCTTCGGTTGTATTGGCGGAGACCGTTGCAAGCATGGGTACGTGGAATCTGATTGACCAAGAGACGGAGATGGCGGTTGGGCTTGAGATTAATGCCAATCATATTCGCGGGAAGCGGGATGGGATCGTTACAGCGGTAGCCACTCCACTGCATAAGGGACGGACCACCATGGTATGGGATATTAAAATTATGGATGAAGAAGAAAAGCTGATCTGTATCTCGCGCTGCACAGTAGCCGTCGTAAAGAAAAAGTAGAGAAAAACCCCCGTAACTTGGGGGTTTTTTAGTGTGCTATTTTTCTTCGATGGTAACGGTTTTAATGAAGACCTTCTCAACAGGGGAGCTGAATTCGCCCGTAGGATTTTGGGCCACCGGTGTGCTAGAGATGGCCTTTACCGTATCCATGCCTTCGCTGATTTTCCCGAAGATGGTATAGTTTGGCTGTGAGTTTAGCCCTTCTACTCCTTTTCCGTTTCCGATAAAGAATTGGCTGCCGTTCGTGTTTGCACCAGAATTGGCCATTGCCACAATGCCTTCTTCGTATTTGTGTGTGGAAGGCAGCTCATCCTCGAATCGGTAGCCAGGGCCGCCTGTACCGTTGCCAAGTGGATCACCTGTTTGAATCATGAAATCGCGTATAATCCGGTGAAAGATCACATTATCATAAAACTTTTCCTTGGCAAGAAAAACGAAGTTATTAACGGTCTTTGGCGCATCCTTGGCGAAGAGTTCAATCGAAAATGAGCCTTTATTCGTTTCCACATGGGCGATATACGTCTTATTTGGATCAATCTGCATCGCCGGGGGCTGATCCCACTGTTTGCCCTGCTTTTGCGTCTGTTCTTGAGTGGGCGCGCTTTGTTGTCCTTTATCCTGAGCAGGGGCGCAGGCGGTAGCTGCTAGCGAAGCCGTAAGCGCCATTGTAAGCAATATAAGAGATTTCTTTTTCATTCTGTTTTCCCTCTATCTTTCTATGAAGTCATAGAATTTATTTTTGCAGGTGCTGCGGCACGATCGGGCGCATGATCAACTGGTTCATAATCACATGCTCTGGTGCGGCGATCATCTGATAGGCCATATAAGCGACTTCTTCTGGACGCAGCGCATAGTCCTTCGGATCGCTTTGACCAAAGTGCGTTTGCACAGAGCCCGGGCAGATAACTGATACTTTCACATTGTGCGGTTTTAGTTCCTGTGTCAATACGTCGTTGAATGCCATCAGGCCGAATTTCGATGCGCAGTATCCGCCTCCGCCTGTGAAGGTCACTGTTCCTGCCACGCTGGATATGTTGACAATATGGCCGGCCTGCCGCTCAATCATATGTGGTACGGCATACTTTGTGCAGAGGAACACGCCTTTAAGGTTCACATTCATCATCTCATCCCACTGAGATTCCGACAGCTCATGAATGGGCGCAAAGTGACCTAGTCCGGCATTATTAATCAGCGCATCAAGTTTTCCCTCCGTATGTGCGATATGCTTGATCATCTCTTCAACTGCCTGCCGATCGGTCACATCACACGGCGTAGGGATAACGCGCCCTTCTAGGTTCGCTGCTTCTTGTGCGATGTCCTGCAGCAGCGACTCGCTTCGAGCAATTGCGTATACGGTGGCGCCTTTTTCAGCGAAAAGCAAGCTCATCGCTCGTCCGATTCCCTTGCTTGCACCTGTTACAAGTATGACCTTCGTATGTAAGGATTGTAGTTCCATTGTTTTTGCCTCCTTTTTTTTATTTTAACATATTTTTAAGGTTGCTAAATTTGCGGAAAAAGGCGATTATTTCACCAAAAGTATGTTAAAATGTTCGTGTTGAGTTCGAAAACTACGATAGAATATTGGATATCAGTCAGAGGAGTTGGAGGAGAGAAGATGTTTCGCACAATCTTATTTGATGTAGACGGAGTTTTATTAAGCGAGGAGCGGTATTTTGACGCTTCGGCACTGACCGTATGGGAGATGCTGTACAGCCAAAATTACGTTGGCTTATCAGGTGATACATTCGAGCCGGCACCGGCGGAGAATACGATTCGCCGCGTTCGTGCAGAAGTATTCCACGATGATGCTGTATTGAATTTTGTTAAAACAAGAGGAATTAACGCCAACTGGGATATGGTGTATCTGACATTCTCTTATCAGGTTGTTCGCCTGCTTGCGGCGCTTCATAAAACAAAGCCGGAAGAAGTGGAGCAGATTCTTACCTCACAAATCAACCGGGAAGCGATTGCCAAGATTCGTGAACTTGCGCAAGGAGCGGATTTTGCAGTCGATTATGCTGCATTCGTAGCCGATTTTGAAAAAAGCACGGCAGAGAAGCAAGCGCTGCTTCTGTATCTTAATGATATTGTGCGCGAGAAAACGGGCATTGAAACAGATATTTTCTCCCGGAACAGTGAATTGTGGGATCTGTGTCAGGAAACGTTCCAGGAGTGGTACTTAGGCGATAGCCTGGTGGCTGAATCAATTGGTCGTCCTGCGTATCAGCAAGGGAAGAAAGGGTTTCTAGATGATGAGATTCCGATTGTAGAGCCTGCCAAAATGGCGGAAGTATTGGCTGAGTTGAAAAAACGTGGCTATGTGCTTGGAATTGGAACCGGTCGCCCGCGTATTGAAACAGTAGAGCCGCTTAAAGCAATGGGCTTGCTTCAATACTTTGATCCGAACCGTGTTGTATCTGCAAGCGATGTGCTTGAAGCAGAGAAGCGATATCCAGATCGTGCGCCGCTTGCTAAGCCGCAGCCGTACTGCTATATCAAAGGGATGCTTGGCATGGATTCTCATGATGATGCTTGCTTTGGCTTGGCCCTTCCGATCGAGAATGGAGAAGAGATTCTGGTGGTGGGTGACTCGGTAGCCGACTACATGGCCGCCCGCAGCATCGGCTGCAAATTTGCCGCTACTCTGACAGGATTGACAGGTCAGGAAGCGCGTGCTAAGTTCGAAGAATTGAAAGCCGATTACATTCTTGATGATATGACAAACATTTTAGGGATTTTGTAAATCATAGTGCCGGTGTATGGGTCTGTAAAGACTTGTACACCGGTTTTTTACTCTTCAGAATAACGTTTTGTGCTGACCTGAATATTCTATAGGTAAAAGCACAGCCCAGCATGGTAAGCGGCTAGTGAACTTTTGAGGTGAGCAGATGGGAGATAATAATACCACACAGGACTTGGGACTTGTAGGAGCGTGGTTAACTGTTGTCGCTGATCTGATAACGGCACTGGCAGCAACACAAGCAGTTGTTCAACCGGAGCCAACCAGTGCCGCAAATGATGAGGTGCAGCAAAAGCTAGCGGATATGCAGAAGCAGATGGATGCACAGAAAAAACAACTGCAAAAACAATTGCAAAAGCAGCAGATTCAAATGCAATTATGGCAATTGCAGCACCAAGTACAACAAGTGGAGCAGCAGCTTCACCGAAAACGCGAATAAGTTTGGCATGAATGATTTGCAGAGGAGAACGACATGTCTTTTTTTGATGATGAAGCGGAGGTCATTATCCTGTGGATTATTGCCGTTATTTTTTTGATTTTTGCTATTGTCCAAACGACAAAGGTTGGAGAGGAACAAAACAAAAAGAAACAGGATGTATGTTCACCGCTTTCAACATTGCAGCAGTTGTTCACGCAAAATTGCAATCAAAAGCAAGAGGATGACGAGCAATTTTCACAAATTCAATCTCAACTGAAATCCTTGGAGGACAGTCTGGCTGCCATTAGCAAAGAAATCGCCCAAAACAAAAAATGAGAAACCTGAAATGTAGGCAGGATGCTATGTTTTGGGTTTCTTATTTCGTTGGCAGGTGCAAATTGGGTATACTATACATAATAGAAAAAATGATAGAAGGAGATATGGGATGAGCGTATATACATATGAAGCAAAAACGATTCAAGGCGAAGATAAGCAGCTTTCGGATTATACTGGCAGCATCCTATTGATCGTAAATACGGCAAGTAAGTGTGGATTTACGCCTCAATATAAGGATCTGCAAGCATTATATGATACATATCACGATCAGGGCTTTGTGGTGCTGGGCTTTCCAAGCAATCAATTTATGGGGCAAGAGCCGGGTACAGAGCAGGAAATCGAGCAGTTCTGTCAGGTTAATTATGGAGTTACCTTTCCGATGTTTGCAAAAATTGATGTGAAAGGCTCACATGCGCATCCACTATTCCAATACTTGACCAAAAGTGCTCCAGGCATTCTCTCTAAAGAGGTGAAGTGGAACTTTACAAAGTTTCTCGTAAACCGGCAGGGGGAAGTGGTAAAGAGGTATGCGCCGACGACCAATCCGAAAAGCATCGAGTCGGATATTGAGCGGCTGTTAGCTGAATCGTAAGCGGTAAAGCCGTATGTATAGGGAAGAGCGCCGGGCGTTGAAAATAGCCCGGCGCTTTTTTTGGGTGATGATTTGATACTACAGTTCGAGCTGTGTTACGCTCTTAATTTCGTTTAGCTCACCTAGCGTATCTAGCACATCCGGGCTGACTTCTTTATCAACAGTCAGCAGCATGATCGCCTGACCGCCCATATCTCGGCGTCCCACCTGCATCGTGCCGATGTTGACATCATTGTTGCCAAGCAGCGTACCTACGCGGCCGATGGCACCCGGACGGTCATTGTGGTGTACGAGGAGCAGATGCCCCTGCGGCACAAGGTCAATCGTATAGCCATCGATTTTGACAATGCGCGGGCCGTAGCCGTTGAGCAGTGTACCAGCAACGGTACGTTCTTCCTGGTTTGTTTTTAAGGTAACTGTAATTAGATTATTGAAGCCGCCGCCATATGTGGAGGTCTGCTCTGTTACGTGAATCTCACGGTTCTTGGCAAGAATCGGTGCATTAACATAATTAGCTGCCGCACCAAGATGGTAAGCCAGTATGCCTTTTAGCGTCGTACGGGTCAGCGCTGCTGTATCCATATCATTTAACTCTCCGGAATACGTAACGACCACTTCTTTTAAACCGCCTACCGCGATTTGGGCGATGAAGGAGCCGAGCTTTTCGTTGAGTTCGAAATACGGTTTTACTTTTTCCATCACATGCGCTGGAATGGACGGAAGGTTCACTGCATTTTTGAAAGGTTCGTCATGCAGAATGTGCAGAATCTCCTCGGATACGTCAATCGCTACATTTTCTTGTGCTTCTACGGTAGATGCACCAAGGTGAGGGGTTACGATCACCTGCGGTAATTTCAATAATGGATTGTCTAATGGTGGCTCCTGTTCGAATACGTCGAGCGCTGCACCGGCGACTTTTCCGCTTACAATGGCTTCATATAATGCTTTTTCATTAATAATACCGCCACGTGCACAGTTAACGACACGTACGCCGTCTTTCATCTTTTCGAACTCTTTTGTGTTGATGATATATTTTGTATCTTTTGTCAACGGAGTATGCACAGTGATGAAGTCTGCTTGTTTGACGACATCTTCAAGTGTGCCGAATTTTACACCGAGCTTATCGGCGCGTTCTTGTGTTAAGAACGGGTCATAAGCAACAACAGTCATATTGAATGCTTTGGCGCGTTTGGCTACTTCTGCCCCGATACGGCCTAAGCCGACAACACCAAGAACTTTATTGTTCAGCTCAACCCCTGTGAAGGATTTACGATCCCACTCACCATCCATAAGCTTCTTGTATGCTGGTGGAATGCGGCGAGCAAGTGCCATAATCATTGCAAAAGAGTGTTCAGCAGTAGAGATTGTATTTCCGTCAGGTGCGTTAATGACGACAACCCCGGCATTTGTGGCGGCTGTCAGATCGATGTTATCGACGCCGACACCAGCGCGTCCGATTGCTTTTAACTTTGTGCCTGCTTCAATGATCGCCGGTGTTACTTTTGTCTGGCTGCGTACGAGCAGCGCATCGTATTCTCCGATGATGTCAATTAATTCCGCTTCAGAGAGACCGGTTTTGCGGTCTACCTGTACATCGTCTGCATCGAGTAATTTTTGGATACCGAATTCACTTAATGGATCACTGACTAAAACTTTAAACATAAAATCTACACCTCCGCGGCGCATGGCGCCTTTTCCCCTAGAAAGTTATTTTTGGTAAATAAAAAAGCCTCTCGTGCTCACTGCAGTAAAATCTCTTGCAGTGAGGGACGAAAGGCTTGATTTCGCGGTACCACCCTCATTTGCTGCCATCTCGCAATAGCAGCCTCAATCGGTTCTTCACTAAAAGAACCGTAGCCCGTAACGGGGCTTCCGTGCAGACCTACTTCGTAAAGGTTCAGTCTACCAGCTCAGGAGCGCTCAAACGACAGGGGATTCACCGGTTCACAGCAACCACCGGCTCTCTGGAGAATCACGTCCGCAGTTTCTCTCCGTCTTCGCTGTTTTGGATATTGTTTGTTGTCTGATAATAATCTACCATATTAAAAAAGGTGAGTCAAGCGTTTTAGAGCTAAAAACTTAACATTTTTTTATATATAATTAATAATGTTCGTGTTTAGCTAAAATCTTTATTTTTATTCTATCAAGTTGACGTACGGATGTAAAGCTGTTTTATTGCTGAATATCGTTAAAAAATTATGAAAGTACATAACAGGATCACAAATACACTTCCTCAAAACGATACGAAATGATACGATGCACATAATAAAAGAAAAGCATAGTATATGCCAAATAGAGAGGATTGAAGGGGGCGAGGGAGTGGAGATTAGAAAACTACGCGGTCACCATTTATTGTGTATCCATGGTTTTCAAGGAATGGGATATAGTCCTGCCTTTATAGAGAAAATGCAGGAAATTGTTGAACAAGTCCGTGATCCTGACTGTGATATTTGGCTTGAAGTTACGATTGGTTTTGACGAGGCGTGCAGCGCGTGTCCGCATCAAGGAGCGACGAAGTGCGAAGCGTCCGTCGATTCGGATATACATGTGAAGCAGATGGATGCAAGGGTGATGCGCCACCTTGAACTAGAAGCAGATGCGACGTATCGCAAGGCGTGGTTGGTGCGGCGTACGGCCCGCATGGTAGCGCCTGATGATCTGGATACATTATGTGCCGGATGTTCTTGGCTTGAGCAAGGCGTATGCAAGGATGGAATCAATAAGCTGCGGGCGGCGCATAATGAAATGGTGGAGCAATAAGGGGTAGTAAAAAAACCTCCCGCATGCCGGGAGGTTTTCCGTATGTAGACGCATTATTTCGTTTCTGCGTAACGTTTGATGCATTCGTCGATAAGCTGTGCCGCTTTTTCAGGGCCTTCCCAGCCTTCGATTTTTGTTTCTTTGTTTTCAAGATCTTTATAGCGCTCGAAGAAGTGAGAGATTTCTTTTGTGATATGAGCCGGGATGTCTTCAAGAGAATGTACATCGTTCCAGCGCGGGTCATCAACCGGAACACCCAATAATTTTTCATCTTGCCCTTTATCATCTGCCATTACCAGCACGCCAATAATACGCGTGCTAATTACGCATCCAGGGAATGTAGGGAATGTTGTGAGCACGAGCGCATCAAGCGGATCGCCATCAAGCGCCAATGTGTCTTCAAGATAGCCGTATTCTGTAGGATAATGCATTGGGGAGAACAGGACGCGGTCTAGGCGAAATACGCCAGCGTCTTTGTCATATTCGTATTTGTTCTGGCTTCCAGCTGGAATTTCTACAAATACATCTACCACTTTGTTTTCAAAAGCCATGAAAAGGCCTCCTTTTTTATATGTACTAGGGTTGTCCACCATGGGATTCTGCTTCATTATAACAAGTTCCATTTCATAAGAAAAGAAGATCATGAAGGAGAGGAAAGGATGGAGACGAAGATAATAGTCGGATTCGCTGCAAGTCTGCTGGTTGCCTGGACCGCTTACAAGAAGCGCTCGCTTTCGGTGAGCGGGGCAGCAGCGGCAGTGCTGCTTGGTACGCTGATGTATGCGCTAGGTGATATTCGCTGGTACGGTCTGCTGCTGGCCTTTTTCATCTCATCGAGTCTGCTATCGCATCGCAAGAAGGAAGAGAAGCAGGCGGTAGAGGACTTGTTTGCAAAAACCGGTACACGCGATTGGCTTCAGGTAGCAGCCAATGGAGGGCTTGGGCTTGTAGCGGTCGTCGGCGCGTTTGTTACTTCGTACGATGAGATATGGTATACGTTCTATATTGGTATGATGGCGGCTGTGACCAGCGATACGTGGGCGACAGAGATCGGAGTACTCGCTAGATCGAAGCCGCGCTATATTTTTACAGGGCGCAGGGTAGAACCGGGGACTTCGGGCGGTATAAGCACGCTTGGACTGCTCGCTTCATTTGCTGGAGGCGTATTTATTGGGGGACTGGGTGCTCTCTTTGCCTGGTTTTCAGGAGAGGCTATGACGTTTAGTTATATTGTGGCGGGCGCACTCGGTGGTACGGTGGGCAGCCTTGCAGACAGTGCGCTTGGTGCGGGGTGGCAGCAAATGTATCGCTGTCGTGTGTGTGCAAAAGAGACGGAGAAGACCATGCATTGCGGTGCTTCAGCGATCGTGGTTAAAGGATACGCATGGTGTACGAATGATGTGGTGAATATGACGGCTTCGCTGGTTGGAGGAGCGGTGGCCACGCTTGTATGGTGGTGGATATAGCGGCAAAAAAAGGAGCGGGGATGTCCGCTCCTTTATGTTTTCATATGTTTGGTTTGTGTTTTTTTCATTTGTTCGCGTTCTTCTGGCGATAAAATTCCCATTAGATATAAAAGCTCTGTCACTTTTTCAATGCGCCCGGTATTCCTTGGCTTCTTCATGCATATGCCCCCCGGCTAATAGGATTGTTAATTTTATTATACTCAATAAAGTTTACTCAGTGCAACATTAATATTTGTAATATTGCCTATTTTGTAGTTGAGAACTTCCTGCCAACAATACGGTGAAGCTTGATTGCATCCGTTGGTTTTATTATAAGAATAAAAGCTATGACTGACAGAAAAAGGGGCTAACTCATACGGAATGGGAAGCCCCTAGATAGTGTCCTGCTCAGTGCGTATACTACGTACCTTCTTTATTACATGAATTTTTTGCGTAAATACCACCACATCCACCATGATAGGATCGTCAAAAGCAAAAAGACGACCAGTGTAGTGTAAGGTGAATCCTGAAAGGGCAGCGGCACATTCATACCGAAGAATCCGGTAACGAACGTAAGCGGCAGCATAATTGTCGAGATCATTGTCAGGATGTTGAGATTCTCCGTCGTTTTGGCGCTGACGATGGAGTAATACGTATCAAGGGCGCTGTTTACCAGGTCCTTAAATGTTTCGGTTGAATCGGCAATTCGCTCAAGGTGATCTTTTAAGTCGATGTAGAAAGGAACATTATCCTCCTGGATCGGGAACTGCCACTGGCCATTCATTGTGGCAAATACTCGCTTCTGGGGCAGAATAACCCGCCGGATAAGGATCAGTGTTCGTTTCAATGCGAGAAACTCTTCCGTAACAAGCTCCATGTTGTGTTCATACATCTCATCTTCGATTTCATCGATCCGGATGCTGATCCGATCAAGAATCGGAAAGTATTCATCCGTTATGCCATCAATAATTGAGTAGAGAAGATAATCCGCACCTTTATTCATATACTCTTTGCTTCGCAGACTCGCGGCGGCGATACGTCCGATGGATGGCATAGGGCGTTTATGAATGGTAACAATGTAATTCGGTCCCATGAATACATTCAGCTCAAGCGTCGTAATCTCATTGTCGCTCTCTTCGTGGTAACGCAGTGCATGAAAGACAAAGAAGTGATAGTCTTCATAGTTGTCCACTTTAGCCCGCGGACTATGCTGCAGGCAATCTTCAATGGCCAGCGGGTGAAAATTAAATAGCTTAGCTACATAATGCAGTTCCTGATTGCTTGTATTAAATAAATCAATCCAAAGTAAATCTTCACTGGAGTGCAGAAATTCGTCGATTTTATTCAGATCTACATCGTGGATCATTTCTTGGCTGGAGTGGTTATAAAAATACGT
This sequence comes from Aneurinibacillus sp. REN35, assembly GCF_041379945.2. Taxonomy (NCBI): domain Bacteria; kingdom Bacillati; phylum Bacillota; class Bacilli; order Caryophanales; family Paenibacillaceae; genus Aneurinibacillus; species Aneurinibacillus baijiui. The sequence continues at coordinate 310,847 of NZ_JBFTXJ020000003.1, forward strand.
CTTAATCATAGCAATCCCTCCTTCACCTTTTCCCGTTGCAACACGTTTCGTCCTTGAATTTCACAGAAAAAGCCTCTCCTGTAAGCATGGTATCCAGGAGAGGCTTTGGTTTTCTGATTGTAAACACAAAGAAGGAACGCATACGAAAGACCCGTACGTTCCGGTTGATTCTCCGGGTTGAGCTTTGGCACAGAACAACGTAGAGTCTAATCGCTCAGCCACGTTAAGTAAAGCCTTAATCCGGCAATACCTGTTCTACCCATTGGCGTCTCTCGACGTTTCCGGGCAGTGGCCTGTGTTTGAACTGGAGCCTCGCCTAACGAGAATGGTTATGAACTTTTTTGACATACTTAGGATATAAACAAATGCGCAGGTTGTCAATTGTCTTTTCTGATATTCCTTCACATAGTTTGACGGTAGGGCATGCAGGGGTAGAAGAAGTAATAAAAGAATACCCGATACATAGAAGTAAAGCTGGAGGAAAGCCATGGAGAAGCCACACGTACAGGAAAAGATATTGGATGCAGCCCTTTGCCAATTTCTCTTTCCATTTTCACTGCAGAAGGGTTGTAGAGATTCACTACAGAAAGAATTAAAAGAACAAGGGTTTGAATATTTTCATCTGGACAAAGAAGAGATAGAAGACAAGTATTACGGGCAGGCGTACCATGTCTCCCACCGGAATATGGAGCGTTATTATCTTCCTTTCGTCTCCAGTGTTTTGTTTCCTCATTCCGAAGAACAAAAAGGATTTCACCGTTATTCCCGCAGTATGGAAGGGGAAGGGTCAGTGCGCTTAGGAGAGCGTGAGCTGTGGTTTACCATTCACTCCGCAGACGTTATATTGTGCCCGTTTGATTTGGGGTTTGTGACGGTTCGCATCGAGCTTGCAAAAGAGGATCTGACGTATACGTTAGCCCTTGAATTTATTAAACAGTTCAGTCAGCTGGAGAATGTATTGAAAAAGAAAGAATATCCGATTGTTTGTTATCAAGAGACAGAGTATGAAGAAATCGAAAGCTTTCTATTCAAAGAAGTTGTCCCTGTCATCAAGCCCTACCTTGATCAGGCGGATATAGGCAAAGCTTATTTCGAGACCCTTCCCTTTTTTGTGGATGAGAGAATGTATGTACAGGCATATTTCATCTTTGCACAAGGACAAGAAATTAATAAAGTTGATGCTTATCGGGCAGGTCAATTGAACGGATTGAATGAATTTGAGCATCCGCATGTTAGTGCGAACAACCAAGCGTTTATTGAGGCGTATTGTCAGCACCATATTTATACCCGCTGGGCACCTCGTACATATTTTATCGCAGACGATGATGCATTTATCTGTCTGACGAGTGAACAGGGTAAGAGAGCGGAGCGGCTTGCGGGTGAGATGTATGGTGAATATTATTACAGTCTTCTGTTGAATTTTTTCCATAAGATTGTGCTGCTAAAGCTGTCTACGCAATATTCGGTGTTGAATGTCGATAAGCATAATGAAGATATTGAGGAATTGATCCGGTCTATTACCGAATTTTCTTCCCGGTATTTCTTTGTAGAGACCGTATCACAAACGCAGGGCAAGGAGATATTTCGCCTTGTTCGAAAAGTTTTTCGTAATGATGAATTATATGAGGATGCGAAGGAAACGCTGAATAGTTTATTTCGTTATCAGGATAAATTCTCGGATAAACGAAACAATTATTTACTATTGATTCTTACCATCTATACGGTAGTCGGCGGTATTTATGGAATGAACCAGGTGATTGAAGATTTAAAAGGAAATATCGATTGGGGGAAAATGCTTGAGTATTCCCTGTTCGAATATATTGCCCTCTTTGTAACCTTTAGCGGACTTATCTTAGCTACTGTGATGGGTGTCATTGCGCTGGTGCGCTGGACACAGGAGCAAGCTCGGACCCGGGGAAAGGATAAGAGATAAGAAAAATCCCCTGTTGGCATTAGTTTCAACAGGGGATTTTTCTTATCCACGAAGTAACGTAGGGGGGACTTCAAATGGGTCCACCATAATCTCAATAACAGTAGGTCCATTATGCAGCAAGGCATTGTGCACAGACAAGGAGATTTCCTTTTCGGTATGACAACGGAAGGCATTGGCCCCAAGTGATTCCGCAAATTTTTTAATATCGACGCCGGTCGTATATACCGTACCTACCGCCTTCTTAAAATGATTGGACATCCCTTTATCCACCATATCAAGCCTGCTGTTGTTAAAAACGATAAAAATGGCAGCGATATTTTCATTAACAGCCGTCGATATCTCAGTTCCATGCATAAAGATAGATCCATCTCCGCACAAGCATGCAACGATATCTGTTGGAGAGGCTACCTTTGCTCCGATTGCATAGCTTAATGAATAGCCCATCGTTCCAAATGCTGCATCGAAGAAGAAGGTACCGGGTTCATAAATATCAAAATTTTGAATGGCATAAAAGGAATGGCTTCCTTCATCACCAAAAATAACAGTATGGCTAGGAAGGCTTTTCCGAAGCGCACGAACAGCTTCAACAGCAGATATAAAGCAAGGAGCTGGTGATGAAGAAGCAGGAGGGGCTAGCTCGACCTCATGTTCATCAATAGCAGCACTGACCTGTCTATATATTTCCTCGCTGTATATAGATGTTTTTTCTTTTGGTTCCGCAAGTTTTAAAAGCTCTCCTATGTTATGTTTAATGTCACCTTGAATAAAGCAGGTAGGCACGGGAAGCGCTTTCTGAATAAAGGTTGGCTCGTAGTCAAAATGAATAACATTTGCCGGGTACATATCAGTCGTAAATCCAGCCGTAGACATATCATTTAGCTGGGAGCCGATGACAATCATGAGATCGATTCCCGAACGTAAATACGCTTCTGCCTGTTCGGTTCCGCCGAGTCCGAAGCTGTTTAAGGACAGAGGGTGATTAGTAGGGAAGGTACCCTTTCCTCCCGGTGTTGTGACAACAGGAATATTCCAATGCTCCGAAAACGAGCGAATTTCTTCATAGGCAAAGGCAGAGTGAACACCTTTGCCAAGAATCATTACCGGATTTTGTGCCTGTTCGATGAGAGGGATGACTGCCTGTATGCCTTCAGAAGTCAGTGGAAACCTCTTTTGTTCGGATAAGACATCAAATGCCCCTACATCTTCAAGCAATACGTCAAGCGGAATCGATAGATGTACCGGACCCTTGGCTCCGGTGAGCGCTCGTTCTAGAGCATGCTTGAAATATATCGGGAACAAATCCCCTCGCTCGACCCGTGCACTAAATTTTGTTACCGACTCAAATAAGGTAACCATATCTGTACCAAACGGTGTAGAATCCTGAGCAAGAGGTCTGCCCGTATTTTTCATTGAAGGATGTCCTGTGATAAAAATGACTGGGAGATAAAAGGCCTTGGCTTGTCCGGCAGCTGTGATCAGGTTGGTGCCTCCGGGACCTGATGTTCCCATAGCGACACCGATTGTTTGATTTTTAAGAGCGTATCCAGAGGCTTGAAAGCCAGCCCCGGACTCATGCCGGGACAGGATGAATTGGATCGACTGTTCTTCACATTCCATGAGAAGAGGCACGATTGATTTGCCAGGTATTCCAAAAACATGTGTCACACCAAGCTTTTTAATATGGTGGACAAAAGAGGATGCAACAGTAGGCATACAGTATCATTCCTTTTCGATAATTTTAGGAAGAGAAACAGTAAACGTAGTACCTTTTCCTTTTTCGGAAAAAACATGAAGCGATCCCTTATGACTTTCGATGATTTGGTAAGAAATGGACAATCCTAATCCCAAACCGTCCTCTTTCGTCGTGAAAAATGGATGCATGATTTGGTCTAACTCCATAGGTGTCATCCCGCATCCATTGTCCTCAATTATGATGCTAATAGTTTGTTCATTTGTTTCTTCTATGCAGATTCTGATCGTACCGCCGTCTGGCATCGCCTCAATCGCATTCTGAATTAAATTCATCATGACTTGTTTGATTTGCATGGCATCAACGTATAGAAAGATGAGTGCAGCAGGCATACTGTATTCGATTATGACATCGTGCAGCGAAGCATGACTTTTCATAAGAGCGATGGTTTCTGTAATGATCTGCTTAATTTCAACCTCCTTTTTCATCGGAACATCAGGCTTGGCAGTGGCTATGAAGCTAGTGACCAGTGTCTTCACCCGATCGAGTTCACTTTGAATGATGTTTAAATAATAATGATGCTTATCCTCTTGTGTAAGCGTCTCCTTCAACAAGTGGATAAAACCTGAAATAGAGGTTAACGGATTTCTTATTTCATGAGCAAACCCGGCTGCCAGCTTTCCGATGACAGAAAATTTCTCAGAAGTAGTCACCTTTTTCTCAAGATTTTTCATATCGGTGATATTTCGAACTTGCCCGTACGCTCCATGTAACGTATTTTTTTCGTCATAAATAGGCAGCGTATCAAGAAGGCAGATGATCTTTTGCTGCGGGTTGTCTTCGTGAAACTCCACAACGATATCTTCATGAATGTGCTCATGCTCGAGTGTGCTGTGCATGTATGTACCTAGGCATTCAATGGTGGTTACCGGGAAGCCGAGTAATTCCTTTCGCTTTCGCCCCGTTATTTTTTCCATATAGGGATTTACATCAATGATATATCCTTCACTATCCGTTAAAATAATCCCATTTTTTGTTTTGTTCATCATGATTTGATTTAAAAGAAAGAGCCGTTGATTTTTTTTGCGCAACAAGAGCTCGCGTTCCACGGAATCGGCAATGGCAAGAAGCATGCCTAAGTAAATATCATTTGCGTTTTCTATATCGGTGAAAATGGTTAGAGACCCTGTCAAATTGTTCATGCTGTCATATGAAAAGGGAATGGTATAGCAGGCTGCCTGGCTTAGATGGTCATGGTAATGCTGTGTTCCAAGTACCTTTACAGGATGCTTTTGCTCTAGAGCCAAGTTGATTGAATTGGTTCCCATTTCTTCTTCACTGAATTGAATGCCGAGACGAATGCCGATATTTTGTACAAAATGTATGATAGATTCGTCACCGTACATATCCAAGACCGTCGCATGTTGATCGGTAACAATAAATACAAGAGGTTGCTCATTGACAAAAAAGAGCATTTTTTTTGTGAAAAAATTAATGGTCGAGAGAATTTCCTCGTACTGTTTCTTTATTTGTTTAAGCTCCGTGTTACAGATGGCCGTAGGATGCGGAATCGTATATGGATCAAGACCAATATTTGCACAGTTCTGCTTGGAGATCTGTATATAGAGCGTTTCTTGCGTAATCATTTCTCACCTCGTTGAATCAAGTGTAGTATAGGTTCAATGTTAAATTGTGTGCATAACGGAAGTTGAAAAATCTAAAACAACTCCCTCTTATGTACTATAAAGAAAGGAATTCGACATATTTATGTAATTACCTGTAAAATATTGTTTTTTGTTGTATTTTTTTATGTACATAGAAAATGATTGAATCGAAAAGGTATTTATGTGTATAATTTTGTAAAATATTTTGATGGCGTAAAAGGGGGGAGCGTATGGAGAACAGTCGTTATCAAAGAGGGTTAGAAGTCTTTAAAAAAATGACAGGGACAGAAGGTACTCAGATAATAGAACAACTGCAAGCATTGTATCCTGATATGGCTGATCTTATTATTACAAATGCATTTCATGATATTTATACAAGAGAGGGTCTTAATTTGCAGCAAAGAGAGATCGTCACGCTCTCCTCGCTGATTACGCAGGGGGCGACGGATCAACTGCCCGTTCATGTACGTGCAGCTCTCAATATAGGTCTAATGCCAAAGGAAATAATAGAAATCGTTATTCAGTGCGCCGTATATGCTGGATTTCCAAAAGCGTTGAGTGCTTTTCATGTAGTGATGGAGGAGTTTGCGAAGCAGTCTATACATATAGAGCCGACAGAAAAAGCCTAACCAGAGCGGTTAGGCTTTTATTGTTTCAGATAGGCAGAAGCCTTGTAGGCTGGTTCCTATTCTTCCACTTTGATAGAATCAGTTGGGCAACCATCGCATGCATCACGAACATCATCAAACAGGATGTCAGGGATTTCAGCTGTATTAGAGTTGTCATCGATTTTGTTGAAAGCGATGCCCTCATCATCGTAATCAAATACGTCCGGAGCGGTTGCGCCACAAGCTCCACAAGCAATACAAGTGTCTTTATCAACCCATGTAGTCATTCTCTCTTCACCTCCAGAATTTCTGAGAAAAAATGTTGTCCACTTCTCACTACCCCATTGTAAACATTGTATGTATGAATATCAAGATGGTTCAAAAAAAATAATGGACGAATGGGGAATTTACCTTTTCTTCTCCATTTGAAGGGACAATACACTATAATAAGTACAGGAATTACTTATCTGAAATAAAAGGATGAAGCTATAGAATGCATACTCGTTTTGAAGAAGGATTGTTCTTGCTTTCAGCCGCACGATTTCAGGGGGAACGCACGTCTCAAGCGATTGTTCATCTGCTTAGAGGACGACAAAACAATCAGGTGATTGCTGATGCCGCTTTATTCGGTACGTCTATGCTGTATGGCATTATGAGAAAAATACCCGTGGAGGACGCTCGACACATGTTAGATCGGTTGATTGAACAGGGGTGGATTGAGGTTGCGCCAGGGTCTAAAGGTGGAGTCTCCTGCTCCTCGGCCGGGGAGGCGGAGCTTGCGGCATGTGAAGCGGCGTTTCAATATGAAGCATGTCTAGCATCTGTTGCCTCCGTGCATGAAAAAGTCCGAGCGGTTCGGTTCTGGAAGAAGCTCTCTCTTCTCGTTCAGACTGCGTCTCATTTAGCGGTGGGTGAAACACTGTTCTATCCGGTGATAGAACAAAGAGAGCTGCAGCAAGAGGTAAAGCATGTCATCAGGAATGCTGCAGATAAACGCGGCTTGGCCGCTCAATTGAAGGACGAGCTGGCCCAATGGATGGGAGAACTTCAAGCAGAGGAACAGCAGCTCATTTTACGAAGGCTTAGCGGAAAAGCAAGAACGGGCTGGACATACAGGCAATTGGCCGATGCTTCACATACAGCACAGGGTGCGGCTGCGCTCCATATTCTTCGACTCGCCGCTGAACAGCTTGGCCGGATGGATGCAGGTCTCTATCCGCTTATCGGACAGTTGGCAGATCAAAAAACGAATGAGGCAGGCTTAACAAGAACAGCTCAGCAGACAAAAGCTTTACTTGATCAAGGCTGTTCATTTGAAGAGATTGTGCGTCGTCGGGCGCTGCGGCCCGGCACGATTGAAGATCATCTTGTTGAAATTGCTATTGCCGACCCGGCATTTGATATTGAACGATTTGTCTCCCGCGAAAAGATCGAACACATTCATGCGATTATGCGGGAGAGTGGAATGAAGAAGATTGGTGAGATACGACGTGAAGCCGGAGAGTCCTATAGCTTTCTCGAGATTCGCCTGGCATCCGTTCGTGCTGCACAGGGAGGGGACCGGTCATAGAACACAGCAGAGAACAGAAGCTGCGTCAGGTATTGCGAAAGTACTTTGGCTACGAACAATTTCGTCCGGGCCAGCTTTCAATTATGAAGTACCCGCTTGCAGGCGAGAATGCGCTGGGCATTCTTGCGACAGGCGGAGGAAAGTCGCTGTGCTATCAGCTTCCTGCCCTTGTATTTGATGGCATGACAGTGGTTGTCTCTCCGCTTATCTCGCTCATGGCAGATCAGGTTCGGCATCTTCGCCGTCAGGGAATTCAGCAGACAGAATATATTAATAGTGCCTTGACTTTGGCTGAGCAGCGCTGGAAGATGCGTCAAGTCATAGACCAAAAAGTAAAGATTCTTTATGTGTCGCCAGAGAAGCTGCAGCAGGAAGCGTTTATAGAACAAATCAAGCGTACGAACATCTCGCTGTTCGTTGTGGATGAAGCGCATTGTATTTCACAATGGGGTCACGATTTCCGAACGGATTATCAGCGGCTGTATGCTTGCGTTCAGCAAATGGGAAATCCGCCGGTGCTGGCATTAACCGCTACTGCAACGGAAGCGGTGGCGGAGGATATCTGCCGTCAGCTTTCCATTCCGCTTCGCAATGTAATCCGGCAGTCTACAAACCGGGAAAACATATGCTATGATGTTGCATTTCTGTCTGATGAGCAGGAAAAGGAAGCAGTGCTCTTTGAGAAGCTATATACACTGCAAGGCCCGGGGCTGGTTTATTTTCGCTCCCGGCAGGGTACGGAGCGGGCGTTTCAGCGGGCGGAGGAGAGAGGAATTGGCCGCTGTGCATTTTATCACGGTGGTATGGCTGCAGATGACCGCCTGTTAATCCAGCAGCAATTTCTCAACGGAGAACTCGATGTTGTGTTTGCTACAAACGCATTTGGTATGGGGATCGATAAGCCTGATATTAGGTATGTGCTCCATTATCATATACCGCCTGACATAGAGTCTTACTTACAGGAGGTGGGCCGCGTAAGCCGTGATGGGGAACCGGGTTATACCTGTCTGCTTTCGACGCCGGAGGACGGATACTTGCCCGGTCAATTGATCGCCGAGGAATATCCAAGTGAAGAGGGGATAACGGTATTTGCCACCTTTCTTCATGCACAGCGTGGGCAGACGATTGCGCTTAGTGTAGCGGAGGCCTTAGAGAGATGGGGATTAGAAGAGCAGCATGCATCTATCCTTTTGCATCATATGGAACGGATGGGCTGGATTTATAAGTCCCATCGGAAAAGGGATGGATGGGAGGTAGAGGTGGCGGCTTCGTTTCCGGATCAATATGATGCGTTGGTGACGGCGGTTTTTGAACGACGGAATGAGCGATACAGAAAGCTTGAAGATATGCGTCGTTGGCTTCTGCAAACGACATGCCGGAGGGAGATGCTTGGCAGGTATTTCTCTCAACAACATCACACAGCCCTAGCAAGCTGCTGTGATCGCTGCGGCATTAACATGACGCCGTATGAGCGTAAGGTACCTGCCGCATCAAAGCCTATACAGGATTCATGGAATTGGGAGCAGGAACTGGATCGTTTGCTGTATGTCCCGTCATATAATGGCTGAAATGAAAGGGAAGAAAAAGGATGGACCCGCGATACTCACAGTTGGATAGCCGGACACTGGCATTGAACGTATATATTTCTCAAGCAATTTTGTTTGTAGTGGCTCTGATTGGGCTGTACTTTTTTTATATTCGTCCAGGAGCCGATTGGGTAGGAATATTTCTTTTGCCAAGCTGGACGGATGTATTCTTTTATGGAACGCTCGCCGCCTTATTGGTGATTGCTGTCGAAGTCATTCTAATCATATGGCTGCCGCCAGATGTATTTGATGACGGGGGATTAAACGAGATTTTATTTCGCGATTTATCCGTTTGGCATATTGCGCTCGTATGTCTTGTTGTGGCCGTGACCGAAGAATTTCTTTTTCGGGCGGTTATGCAGCCAGAGTTGGGCTTATGGTGGACGAGCATTATTTTTACCCTAGTGCATGTTCGTTATCTGAAGAAATGGGTTATGGTTTCTGTTGTGTTTTTAATCAGCGTACTTTTTGGCTGGTTATTCGCTCAGACAAATACAGTGTGGAGTGTAGTGTGGGCTCATTTTCTTGTTGATTTTATTCTCGGCTGTTTTGTGAAAAAAGGATGGTTTCTCTCGCAAGAGGCAGGAGAATCGGAAGAAAACGCGAATAGGGAAGACAGAATCGAAAATGAAGAAAATGGGGATGCCGATGAGCGAGAAACAACGTAATCATGCAGACCAAGCTGACACGTTGCGAAAAATAGTAGAAGAGCGGATGGAAGACGATGAGAGAAGCGAGATAGACACAAATCATGCATCGGAAGAAACAAAAACGGAGCGGATGCAGGAGACTGCTTCTGTTAGCACAGGTATATTACCGCCCCGAAGCACAGTACACAAAAAGCCACCGCCGCTAAATCTTACCCCTTATTATATTGCAGGAGCCCTCGTGCTTCTCGTATTGAGCGGACTTGGCTTCTGGTGGGGAGCGGCACGAAATGAACCGGCCACAGCCCTTCCGCAGCCCAAGGTCGAAGAGGCAAACAAAAAGGAGACGGGGGAGACACCGGACAAAACTCCACCAGCTCCGTCGAAAGCAGCGTCGCCTAAAACAGACAATACTAAGTCGAATCCACAAGCTCCGACGGGCGCACAACCGTCTGTGCCGAAGACGCAGGCACAGGTACAGAACCAGACAACGCCTAAACCGCCTGCTCCGATCGCGCCACAAGCAAAGCCTGCAGCAGCCAAGCCGACGGGGGTAGAGAAGTCGAGTGCAGCACCGTCCAAAAACAAAAAGCGTGTGCTGCGGCATCGGGTGCAAAAAGGTGACACGCTGTACAAAATTTCGATGATGTATTATGGAACAGGTAAATATCAATTTTATCTTGCGCGATATAATGGGATTCGCCAATTAAATGCCGGTTCGGTTCTTAAGGTGCCGATTCCGCCCCGGTAAGAGAAACAGACGCCTTTGGCGCCTGTTTTTTCTTGTTTTTGGATACACTACATCAAAAAGAAATGTTGAATAGAAAGGAACGTGGAGCATGATGTATACGGAAAATCCGCTCATTGTCCAAGGAGACCGTACGCTTTTGTTAGAAGTACGGCATCCAAAATACAGCGAGGTTCGCGACGCGCTAACACCGTTTGCCGAGCTGATTAAAAGTCCGGATTACATCCACACGTATCGCATAACCCCGCTTTCATTGTGGAATGCGGCAGCGCTTGGCCTGGGCGCTGAAACCGTGCTAGATGTATTGGAGAGGTACGCGAAATTTCCGGTACCATCTTCCGTGCAAAATGAGATCGCCAAGACGATGTCCCGCTTTGGACAACTGCAGTTATTTGTTCGTGAGGAAAGGCTCGTACTTTCGGCAACAGATCCGCAGGTTATGGACGATATTCTAAGTTATGCCTCCATCGCTAGTCTCATTGAACAGAGAGTAAATGAGCGCGAGATGATCATACCGCTTGCTTGGCGTGGCGTGATTAAACAATCGCTGCTAAAGCTTGGCTACCCTGTTCAAGATATGGCAGGCTATACGGATGGAGAAAAGGTGGAGATGTCGCTTTGTGAACAGCGGGGATTTCTTCTTCGTGATTATCAGAAGACAGCCGTCGATGCTTTTTATGCAGGGGGCAGTACGTCCGGAGGAAACGGTGTCATTGTCTTACCGTGCGGTGCGGGCAAGACGCTTGTCGGTATTGAGACAATGGTTCGGTTCGGTATGGCTACTCTTGTACTTACAAGCAGTACGACCTCGGTAAAGCAGTGGAGAAGTGAGATGCTGGCACGTACAACATTAACAGATGAACAAATCGGTATGTATACAGGACAGGAAAAGAACGTTGGGCCTGTGACCATCAGTACGTATCAGATGATTACTCACCGTGCAGCAGACACTGGGGAATTCCCGCATTTGTCCTTATTCCATGAAAGGAATTGGGGATTGATTGTGTATGACGAGGTGCATCTGCTGCCTGCTCCTGTTTTTCGGATGACAGCCGATATTCAAGCGAAGCGCCGCTTAGGTCTCACGGCAACGTTGGTGCGTGAAGACGGGCGTGCCGATGATGTCTTCAGCTTAATTGGGCCGAAAAAGTATGAATTGCCCTGGCGGCAGCTTGAAGAGCAGGGATTTATTGCAAGCGCGGTATGTACGGAGGTGCGGGTGCCATTATCCGGGCAGCAAAAGGCTGCATATATTGGAGCGGGAGAGCGGGAAAAATTCCGCATCGCTGCGGAAAATCCCGATAAAACTCCGATTGTAAAGGATGTGCTGCGCCAGCATGAAGGGGAGCAGGTGCTCATTATCGGTCACTACGTATCGCAATTGGAATTGCTTGCCCGTGAATTGAATGCTCCGCTTATTACAGGCAAAACCCCTCAAGGGGAGCGGGAGGTGTTGTACAAAAAATTTCGGCTAGGTGATATTGATACGCTGGTCGTCTCGCGTGTAGCTAATTTTGCGATCGACCTTCCGGATGCAAGTGTCGCTGTACAAGTATCTGGCACATTTGGCTCGCGTCAGGAAGAGGCGCAGCGTCTTGGCAGGGTATTGCGTCCGAAGAAGGATGGCAGGACCGCTCATTTCTATTCTCTTGTTTCCGCTGAGTCCAAAGAAGAACAGTATGCACATAAACGGCAGATGTTTCTTGTTGAGCAGGGATATGAATATCGTCTGCGCACGTCCGATCATCTCTCTGTTATGTAGTATGGTGCCGTCACATATTCTTCGTATGTTTTGTTTTGTGAAACGCTGCATGATTGGGTAAACCAAAGAAGAGCGCGTTATAACGAAGGAGGAGACAAGCCTTGAAATATGATTGTGCAATCATTGGCGGCGGTATTGCCGGCTTGCAAGCCGCACTTCAACTTGGACGGTATATGCACCGCGTTGTTGTTATAGATGCGGAGGGAGGACGATCAGTCCTTGCTCGCCGCTATGGAAATGTTCTTGGTTTTCCAGAAGGAGTCAGCGGTCCTACGCTTCGAAAGAAGGGCCGCAGGCAGGCGGAGGATGTGGGTGTTGAATTCGTGGATGGAAGAGTGATCGAAGCACACAAGAAGGACGGAGAATTCGAGCTGCAGGTAGAGGGAAAAGACCGCGTACTTGCTAAGCGGATATTAATTAGCACAGGTCTTCGTGACCGCATCCCTGAGAGTATCGAAGGATTAGACAATGTGCTGGGTACGGCGGTCTATGTATGCCCGGACTGCGACGGATATGAGATCAGGAATACCAAATCGGTCATCCTTGGAGCAGGAAATGCCGGCGCATCACTTGCCTGCGTGCTGCGCCACTGGACAAATGATTTAACATATATTAACCATGAACCTGATGAGCGCCCTGTTTCTGATGCGTGGAGGGAAACATGTGTGAAAAACGACGTGCGTATCATTGATGGTCCGATCCATCAGGTGCATAGTGATGAAAATGGACGGCTGTCAGGTGTTCGCATCGTGGATGATCAATTGATCGAAGCGGAGAAAGGGTTTATTGCCTTTGGCGGCAACAAGGCGGAATCTGATGTGGCAAAAATGCTTGGGGTTGAGCGTTTGGAGAACGGTCACATCCCGGTAGATGGAAGAACGAAAGAAACGAATGTGCGTTATGTATGGGCTGCAGGGGATGTTGCGGCGCACTCGCAATTATTAACCATTGCTATTGGCGATGGTGCGCAGGCCGCTATTTGGATTCATAAAAGTCTGCAGCAATCATAACAGTTATTGTATCAGTACATTTTCATTTTGTTATATAACAAAATGTGTAAAACCTTATAAAATCTAAGGTCTGGCTCTGCCAGGCTTTTTTATTTGTCAAGTATACAAGGTGCAAATAGTGTTTATTTTCATGTGTTATATTACTTTTTTTAATACTGTTTTATAACTGATCAGCGAAAGAATGCATCATAATAAAAATAATGTAATCCAAATAATACAACAAAGAAAGCGCTTTAAAAATATAAAAAAGAACATTGATTGAAAAATGTATAAAGCTGTTGCTTTAAAAAAATATACCTGTTATAATTTTTTTGAAATGAAATGTAAGACAATTCCATCTTTCGTGATGTGTTGTGATAATTAATGAGAATTAGTGGGGAATATACGTGTTGTAATTTATTGTGACTGTCTGTGTAAGTATGGAGAATTAGGGGAGGAATGAAGATGTCAATACTTCCGAAGAAGAATGAGTTAGGCTTTTATGAGATTCGCCTTGAATCAATTGGGGGGCTTGGGGCAAATCTCGCGGGTAAAATGCTGGCAGAAGCCGGGGTGTTAGGACTTGGACTTAATGGGATGAATTTTTCTTCGTATGGTTCAGAGAAGAAAGGTTCACCAGTGAAAGCATTCATTCGTTTTAGCGACCCGGATGTGCAGATTCGTGCTGCAAGTCCGATCGAGCGTCCGCATGTAGTAGGGGTATTTCATGAGGCGTTATACAAGACGGTTGATGTCGTATCCGGACTCGATGCGCACGGGATTGTCCTGGTGAATACGACACGGGATTTTGATGAGGTGCGTGAAGAGCTGCACCTTGAATACGGAACATTGGCTATCGTTGATGCATTGGGAATTGCGGTGGAAGAGAAAACAAAAGTAAATACAGCCATGCTTGGGGCGTTGTTTCGCATTTGTGATTTTCTTGATCCAGAAGCGATGCGCAGCGTTATCCGCAAAACATTCGAGAAGAAGTACCCGCATTTTGTAGAGCCGAATTTGCGCACGTTTGACCGTGGTTATAACGAGGTGACGTTCAAATCGTATGAAGTGCCGGAAGGATCAACAGGCAAAAACTATGTTCGCCCTACTCCTGCGCTTGGGTATGAAACCCAGCCTATCGGTGGTGTAATCGTTAACCCAGGCAATAGTATTCTAAAAGATCTGAGCGGCAGTCGCCAAGGGTTCTTGCCGGAGTATCACGCATCGAAGTGCATTCACTGTGCGGCTTGTGATACAGTTTGTCCGGATTTTTGTTTCGTATGGGAAGAGGGAGCCGATAAGAAGGGACGGCCGCAGATGTTTCTGGCAGGTGTCGACTATCAATATTGCAAGGGCTGTTTGAAGTGTGTGCAGGCTTGTCCGGTCGAAGCGTTAACAGAAATGCGTGAAGATATCGGCTATGCTGAAGAACATCGGGTGCCGCACAAGTTTATTCTGGCCGCTAACTAATCAGGGAGAGGGGATGGATTAGAATGGCAATTGAATATGATAAGGAAAAAGCAGCGTTACAAACGGCGGTGGAGCATACCATGCCAGAGCAGAGCCTGACATTTGAATCCGGCAACGAAATGGCAGCCATGGCTGCCGCGCAAATCAACTATCATGTGATGGGGTATTTCCCAATTACACCTTCGACAGAAGTGGCGCAGTATCTTGATATGATGAAGACGCGTGGTGAGCATGACATTGTGCTGATTCCAGCGGACGGAGAGCACGGTTCAGCCGGTGTGTGCTATGGGGCAGCAGCGGCAGGAGGACGCGTATTTAATGCGACGAGTGCGAACGGCTTCTTATATATGATCGAACAACTTCCTGTACAGTCTGGTACACGCTTTCCGATGGTAATGAATCTTGTTACGCGTGCGATTAGCGGTCCGTTGGACATTCGCGGCGATCATTCGGATCTGTACTATGGATTAAATATTGGCTGGCCGATTTTATTAGCGCGTGACCCGCAAGCCGTATACGATATGAATATCATGGCGCTGCGTGTAGCTGAACATGCCGAAGTTCGCCTGCCGGTTATGGTGGCATATGATGGATTCTTTACTTCACACCAGAAGCGGCGCGTGCAGTATTTTGCCGATCGCAACACAGTACAAGGCTTTGTTGGTGACATGCCTAGCGGTTATGTGCATGCGCTTGACCCGGAAAATCCGATCACGATCGGGCCGTATATGAATGACCCGGATCTTATCAATAATAATTACCAGCAATCTGAGGCGATGTATCGTGCCGAGGAAGTATTCAAACAGGTAGCAGCAGAATACGAGAAAATCTCAGGTCGTAAATATGAAGTGCTTGATCTCTATCAGATGGAAGATGCGGAGGTAGCTGTATTCCTGTTGAATTCCGCAGCCGAGACAGCGAAGGATGTAGCGGATCAACTGCGTCAAAAGGGCATAAAAGCAGGCGTAATCAGTCCGAATATGATTCGTCCGTGGCCGGCAAAAGCGATTCAGGAGGCATGCAAGAACCTGAAAGCGATCATGATTGGAGAACGCGCAGATTCTTATGGTGGTCATGGCGCGAATCTGACACATGAACTGAAGGCAACACTGCAGGAGCTCAAAGGAAATGATACGGTGGTCGTAAGCCGCGTCTTCGGTGTTGGCGGTAAGGACTTCTACCATGACGATGCAGAGGCATTTTTTGATCTGGCAATCGAAGCGGCGGAGCTGGGATATGCCCCGGTGCCGTTTGATTATTTCGGTCATACGCCAGGAAATCCTGAGCTTGCGCCGAAGCGGGTGCTCAAGCCGCTTCATGGGGAAGCATTCAAGTCTGGACTGATTCACGTAACACCAAACGAGCAGACAGGTAAGCTGGATGTGAAAATTCCGCCATTGCGTGCGCTCACAGGCAAGCCAAAGCGTATCGCTCCAGGACACGGTGCTTGTCCGGGATGCGGCATTTTCCCTGGATTGGAATTGTTCTTTAAAGGGATTGAAGGCGATATTGTCGTGTTGTTCCAGACGGGCTGTGCGATGGTTGTTACAACCGGCTATCCATACAGTTCCCATAAGCAGACCTATATTCATAACCTGTTCCAGAATGGGGCGGCAACGCTATCCGGTGCGGTGGAGATGTTCCATGAGCGCAAGCGCCGCGGCGAGATTGAGGTGGCTGATGATTTTACCTTTGTGATGGTTACAGGGGATGGCGGCATGGATATCGGTATGGGGCCGGCCATCGGTACAGCGCTGCGCAACCATAAGATGATCGTGCTTGAATATGATAATGAGGGCTACATGAATACAGGAAGCCAGCTATCATATTCGACGCCAATGGGGCATATGACATCGACATCCGGTGTCGGTAAGACACAGGGGGGGAAGGCCTTCCATCATAAAGATACGGCACAAATCATGGCATCGACCAACATACCGTATGTATTTACCGGTACGGAAGCATTTCCGCAGGATTTGCTGAAAAAAGCAGCCAAAGCGCAATGGTATGCACAAAATGTCGGTATGGTATACGGCAAGATTCTTATCGCTTGTCCGCTGAACTGGAAGTCGGCTGATGAACAGGGAGAATCAATTGTTGGGGCCGCGGTTAATTCCTGCTTCTTCCCGCTGTATGAGGTGGAGAACGGCGTAACAACCATTACGTACGATCCGGAAGCGAAGAAGAAACGGATTGAAGTACAGGATTGGCTTAGCATGATGGGGAAAACGAAGCATTTAACTAAGCCGGGATATGAAGAGATGCTTGCGGCTTTCGCGGGAGAAGTTGACCGTCGATGGAAGCGTCTAAAAGCGAAACACGAAAATGAATATTTATAAAATAAAAAGCATAACGTAACGTTGTTATTTGCATGGACCCGCTATAAGCCTGCTCGTTTGAAGAGAAGGCAATGGTGGGTCTTTTTCTATGCATACCATTTCCTTTTGGTTTATCTGTAATGTTTTTTGCCGTGCTTTTATATAGTATAAAGGAAGAGTATGAACTGAATTTCAAGATTTCTTTTCTAAAAGAGTGTGGTAAAATACAAAAGGATAGCGGCAGTTGAAGGGGGAAGACAGTCTAGTGGATGATAGAAACTGGGAAGAATTCCTGATTCCTTACGAGCAAGCGGTTGAGGAATTAAAAGTGAAATTTAGGGGCATTCGCAAAGAATTAAAGAAAAGAAACGAATATTCGCCCATTGAATTCGTAACGGGTCGCATCAAAAAAATCTCAAGCATTCTAGAGAAAGCCAATAAACTTGGCATTCCTATGGATCGGCTTGAAGAGGTAGAGGATATTACAGGCATTCGCATTATGTGCCAGTTTGTACAGGATATCGAGCGGGTGATTGAGCTGATTCGTCAGCGTAACGGCAAGGACATGACCATTGTCTATGAAAAGGATTACATAAATAATCAAAAACCAAGCGGCTACCGTAGCCACCATATGATCATCAAATACCCTGTACACACGTCACAGGGTGAGAAAGAAATACTTGCTGAAATCCAAATTCGGACATTGGCGATGAATTTCTGGGCAACCATCGAACATTCATTAAATTATAAATACGAAGGAAACATTCCTGATGACATAAGAGAGCGGCTGAGAACTACCGCTGAAGCTTCATATCTGTTGGATACCGAGATGTCGGAAATTCGTGATGAGATCCGTGATGCCCAGCAGATGTTTGAATACAAGTCCAATATTATCTCGCGAATTCTCACGGGGATTCAAAGTTTATATCAGCGTGGGTTTGTCGTAGAAGCTACGGAATTCCAGAATCAATTTCGCGAGATGCGAGCGCGCGGCGACGTAGTAGAACTGCGGCAGCTCTCCCGTACGATTCAAGCGAAGATCCGGGAGTTCAGAACACTCGACTAATGTCGTGTGTTTTGCGTTATGTACTGGTACCTTATATCAATAGAAAAACGATCATATGTCTATACTAAGCCAAAAGGTGACTCTGCTTTCAAAATGATTGTAATCACCTAAAGGAGGCGTATGCATATGCTGGATCAAAATGAAGCCGATAAATATTGTGAGGATGAGCCGAATTCCTATGGTGCAGGCATGTTGCTTTCTTTCATCGCAGGCGCTTTGATTGCCATTGCGATGGTATGGGGCATTTCCATGCTTCCAGTATAAAGATTCATGCGTCGGATCGGCGCAGACAAAACTGACCGCTCCGATGCGGTCTTTTTGTTGTTTAATACCTTGTACCTTGCTTTCACTCCATGTTATCATTAAAAAAATCCCATTATTTTTTGAACAAAAAAGAATCCTGGAACGTATTCTAATACTACCACCGAATTTGCGGAGGGAGGGGTCATAATGCGCGTTGAGCGTCTAAATCAGGATAAAATAAGGATTTTCTTAACCTTCGATGACCTGATGGAACGAGGAATTGAAAAGGATGATATGTGGCGTGATATTCCAAAAGTCCACGAGCTTTTCAATGATATGATGGATCAGGCTCAAGACGAAGTGGGCTTTACAGTGAACGGACCTGTGGCCGTTGAGGTATTCTCCCTGCCTGCTCAGGGTATGGTTGTAATCGTAACGAGAGGCAAGACCGAGGCGCATAATGACGCCGAGGATCTAGATTACGATGATATATATGAAATGCAAGTCACACTTGAGGAGAGCGATGATGTGGTCTATGTGTTCTATGATTTTGAACACTTAATTGAACTGGCTCATCGCATCAATGCCAAAGTAATTGACGGGGGAAGTGCGTACGCGTATAACGGACGCTACTACCTTGTGTTTGAGGAAATGGATGCAACGAAAGATGAGTATGATGATTTCATTGCGGTGCTCTCGGAATACGGAGAAGCCTCGACACTGACAAAGCATGTGCTGCAGGAGTATGGCAAGGTTATCGTAGATGGTGATGCGGTAAAGGTACTCTGCCGCTATTTTGATTAATACACACAGGAGGGCGCATGGCATTTGCCATGTGCTTTTTTATATGCGATTTGGGCGTTTACCTTATCACTGATAAGGGGTAAGGAGATGGGAGTAGACAAAAGCGGACGTACGAAAGTTCAAACCATGCAGAGAGTAAGGGAGAGTGAACTTGTTGAATAGTAATGAAGAAGTGAATACAGAGACGAAACTAACCAATGTAAATCTTGAAGAGTTGGTCACGTATTATGAAAAGAGTCTGTCCCCGAACGCAATCTCGTTCTTAAAGCGCAAGGGAATTGAGTTGGAGACAGCGGAAAAGTATCATATCGGGTTCGAAGGGCCGCAGATTGGTTTTAATGCATCACAAAGCAAGCTTAGTGGGTATTTTACGAATCATCTTGTATTTCCGATCTACAACGAAGCAGGCACTGTAGTAGACCTGCTTGGACAGCCAATACAAGAGGTTAAGCCGCATAATAAAATGCTGCTTGGCAAGACGGATATCTTCTTTAATCAAAGCATTATCGAGGAAGAAAAAGAAGTGATGCTCTGCCGCGATGTGTTTGATGTTTTGACGCTTGAGCAAGCGGATATTGCGGCTGTATGTGTTCCAGAATTTAATACATTTAAAGAAGCGCATGCTGATTTGCTAGAGGGGAAGCGTGTGTTCATCTGCTATCCGAATGACGAATCAAGCCGCCGTGAAAGCAAGCGAATCCAGGAACTTCTGCAGGGAAAAGCAAAGAATGTATACATTTTGTATCTGCCGGAGGGTATCCGCAATGTTAACATGTTTTTTGCCGAGGTAAAAGATCCAAAGCCTAGATTTATGCGTTTGTTGCGGGAAACGGTAGAGGAGACGATCAAGGAACCCGTCGCATCGGATGCGAAGAATCTTGTCGTGTTCATGGAGGAGTACTGCCATCGGTATAAGCATGAAGCAAATGGAGTCAAAACGGGGTTTTCTGAGCTTGATGAACTGCTGCTTGGCGGCATGCGCGGCGGGCTGTACATGATTCAAGGATATGTGTCGAGCGGTAAGTCCATGTTTATGCGACAGATGGCTGATCAGATTGCTGCCCAGGAAATTCCAGTTGTCTATGTTACGTGGGATATGACTGCATTTGAGCTGTGGGCGCGTTCGATGGCCCGTCTTCTTGATGTATCGACAGAAGAAGTGTTGACTGGGCAGATTGAGGCAGAGAGGGTGCAGGAGATTAACCAGGAATACAAGAAAATTGCCAACCATGTGTATACTATTGAAGGGAAATTTGATACATCCCTATATGACATTGAAGATTGCGTCGAACAAATAACAAAGTCTACCGGAAAATCTCCTGTTGTCTTCATTGACCATATTCAACGCGTTCCTGTACGTGATAAGGAAGGGCGCTTGACTCCTGGTGGGAATGAGTCATTGGTAGCGTACATGCTGCACCAATGGTCCCGTAAATGGGATGTGCCGATCGTTGTCTCTTCGCTTATGCGAGATGGAGATACATCAGGCTTACCTGCAACAGTGGAAGCGTCGGTTGATGTGCTGTTTGTTTTGGAGCGCAGCAAGGGGGAACGAGATTACAAGCAGGAAGAGATTGTGATTCGGATGCACAAGAATCGGAATGGATCGCTTGGGCGTGTACCGTTTTTATTTAATAAGGAAAAAGCAAGCTTTATACCTTCCAAAACGTAAGAGAAAGAGTTATACTTGCTATGTCTTGACAGACTGATGAACTTTTTTGAGGTGGTAAAAATGGGAGAAAAAGACGTGGTAACCGAAACAACCACTGCTTCTGCGAATGGGAGCGCAGAGCAGCAGCAAGAAAATCTGGATGTATTGAAATCAACGCAGACAGTCATTGCTGAAGCACTTGACAAAATGGGATATCCCAAAGAGATGTATGAACTCTTACGGGAGCCTATGCGCATGTTCACTGTACGCATTCCGGTGCGGATGGATAACGGTGAAACAAAGGTGTTTACAGGTTACCGGGCTCAACATAATGATGCGGTTGGGCCGACCAAGGGTGGCGTTCGTTTCCACCCGGAAGTATCAGAAGACGAAGTAAAAGCTCTGTCCATCTGGATGAGTCTAAAATGCGGTATTGTAGACCTGCCATACGGCGGCGGAAAAGGCGGCATTATTTGCGATCCGCGTGAGATGTCATTCCGTGAGCTTGAGCGCTTAAGCCGCGGTTATGTACGCGCTATCAGTCAGATTGTGGGACCGACGAAGGATATTCCGGCACCAGACGTATTTACAAATTCGCAAATCATGGCATGGATGATGGATGAATATAGTCGTATTCGCGAGTTTGATGCCCCAGGCTTCATCACAGGTAAGCCGATCGTCTTAGGTGGTTCCCAAGGACGTGAGACAGCGACTGCAAAAGGGGTTACGATCTGCATTGCAGAAGCGGCGAAGAAGAAGGGGATTAACCTTGAAGGCGCACGTGTTGTCGTCCAAGGCTTTGGAAACGCGGGCAGCTTCTTAGCGAAATTCATGCATGATGCAGGCGCGAAAGTCATCGCCATTTCTGATGCGTATGGTGCGCTGCATGATGAAGACGGACTTGACATTGAATATTTGCTGGATCGTCGTGATTCTTTCGGTACAGTAACGAAGCTGTTCAGCAATACGATCAGCAACAAGGAATTGTTGGAGTTAGATTGCGATATTCTAGTGCCGGCAGCCATTGAGAACCAAATTACGGCATCAAATGCACATAATATTAAAGCAAGCATCGTAGTAGAAGCGGCGAATGGACCGACGACACTCGAAGCGACACGTATTCTGACGGAGCGTGGTATTCTGCTTGTGCCGGACGTACTCGCAAGCTCAGGCGGTGTAACGGTATCGTATTTCGAATGGGTGCAGAACAATCAGGGCTACTATTGGACAGAAGAAGAAGTAGAAAGTCGTCTGCGTGAGGTGCTTGTGCGCGCCTTTGATAATGTGTACAATACGCATGTATCACGCGGCGTAAATATGCGTCTTGCTGCCTATATGGTAGGTGTACGCAAAATGGCGGAAGCAAGCCAATTCCGCGGTTGGGTATAATTTTTGAGGTGAATGAAGGAATCCTCTGCAATATACGTTTGCAGAGGATTTTTTTATGTTATATGGATGTAGAAAAATGGGCGGACAGCTCGGATGCAGTGATGCCGGATTGCAAGGCAGCGATAAGCTGAATGCGCGCTTTTTGCCCGTTAAGCCCGTTGCAGAAGATAACCCCCATCTCCTTAAGCTGCACACCTCCGCCTTCATATCCGTACAGATCCTGTACATATCCGTTATAGCAGCGGGATACCATGACGACTGGAATTTTGCGGGCGATTACTTCTTTAAGCGGCGCAAGCACAGCAGGCGGTACGTTGCCAGCACCGAACGCCTCAATCACAAGACCGTCAAACGGACGTGAGAGAAGGCATTCGAGCCACAGCGGGTCAAAACCGGTAACCATCTTCATAAGAGGTACGCTGCAATCAGCATACTCGGGCTGATACTGGCGCGATCGGAGGGGCGGCTGATTAAATTGCACGCTTTTTTTTGCGACGATGCCGACTGGACCGTGCTGTGGCGATTGAAAAGTAGCAACATTGCTCGTGTGTGTTTTGGTGACATAACGAGCCGCATGAATTTCGTCATTAAAGACGACAAGCGTGCCTCGTCCCCGGCTCTGCGGATCGGCGGCAACACGTACGGATTGAACAAGATTGATCGGGCCGTCTGCGCCGAGTTCATTGCTTGAACGCATCGCTCCGGTTACAATGATCGGTTTTTCTGATGTAGATGTTATATCAAGAAAGTAGGCGGTTTCTTCAAGCGTATCGGTCCCATGTGTGACGACGACTCCGGTAACCTCCGGCTTAGCAAGCAGTGAGGATGCTTGCTGTGACAATTCAAGCATCATACCCGGCGTCATGTGCGGGCTTGGTATATTGAAAATATCTACCATCTCTACTTGTACGTATTGCTTTAGCAGCGGTTCAATGCTGTGCAGCGGATGAACCTCACCAGGCTTAACGGCATCCGTATCATCATCAACAGACATTGCAATCGTCCCGCCCGTATTGAGTATAATAATTTTTTCCTGTATTTTTTGCATGTTTCGCGTCATAACCTCCAGTAATCATATTTTCTTCACTGATATTCCATGGTACGATGAAATAAGGAAAACCGGAAGAATAAAGGGAGTCGAATGCTATGTTATCGACCTTGGGAGCTGCTCTTGCTCCTGGTATTGCTATTTTGAGCTATTTCTATTTGAAAGACAAGTATGAAACAGAACCGCTTCATATGGTTGTCAAAAGCTTTATTATCGGTATCCTGCTTGTTTTTCCCATCATGGTTATACAGTTCGGATTTCAAGAAGAATTGGAGTTGGGTGTGTTTGCCCAGTCGTACTTTTTAGCAGGTTTTCTGGAGGAGTTTTTTAAGTGGTTTATCATTTATTATACGGCATATAAGCATGTGGAATTCGACGAGCCGTATGACGGCATTGTGTATTCTGTTGCAGTTTCGCTTGGATTTGCCACGTTGGAGAACTTTTTTTACCTGTTATCGCATGGGGTATCAACCGCTTTTTACCGCGCGTTGCTTCCAGTCTCAGGCCATGGCTTGTTTGGTGTTCTTATGGGATACTACCTCGGGAAAGCGAAGTTCATTGCCGAACCTCGTAAACAGCGGGTCTATCTGTTGTTCAGCTTGGCGATCCCGGTGCTTCTCCATGGCACATACGATTTCATTCTTATGGCAGGCGGTGCGGTATGGCCGTGGCTTATGATACCGTTTATGCTGCTTTTGTGGACCGTGGCTATTGGCCGCAGCCGCGCTGCACTCAATAAGTCTATTGCTGCCGCTTTTGGGCGACACTATGAGCAAGAGGAGGCGGAAAAAGTATGATGAGCGACTACGAACGTTATAAGGTAACCATCTATTGTCCAGATTGCGGAGAGCGGTATATTCTGCGTGGAAGCCGGGAGAAAAACGGCAAAATCGAAACAGGATTTAAACAATGTATCTGCAGCAATGACCGGAATTTTCATATCTATTCCGAATTGATGTAGAGCGAGTAAAAGCGAAGAGGGCGATGCCTTCTTCGCTTTTTTGTATAAAGAAGCATTCCTTTTCTCACACTACTAGCAACAAGTATGAAAGCTTCGATCTATTAGAGGAAAGGTGATGCGAATATGTATTGGAAAATCGCAGGTGTGCTTGCTCCGATTCTTGCTGTCGGAGTTATCGGTGCCGGCATGTGGGGGTATCAAGAGAACAGGGAAAAAAACTCGGTGCTTATTAAGGCCGAGAATCAGTATCAACGTGCATTCCATAACTTGAACTATCATGTGGATAAGCTGCAGGATGAGCTGGGCAAAACCATTGCGGTGAACTCCCGTCAGCAGCTTACTCCAAGCCTGACCAATGTCTGGCGGCTTGCCTATTCGGCACAAAACGATGTCGGCCAACTGCCACTGACGCTGCTTCCGTTTAACCAGACAGAAAAGTTTCTTGCCAATGTAGCTGACTTCAGCTATCAAACCGCCGTTCGTGACCTTGATAAACAACCGTTGAGCAATAAGGAGTATAAGACGCTGCAATCGCTGTACAATCACTCCCAGGACATTAAAGGGCAGCTCCAAAAGGTGCAAACGGCTGTCATCGACAAACAGCTTCGTTGGATGGATGTTGAATCAGCGCTCGCATCAGAAGAAAAGCAGGAAGACAACACGATTATCGATGGCTTGAAGGTTGTGGATAAAAGTATTGAAGGCTACAAGGATGTAGATTTCGGATCTGGGATTGGCAGCTTAAATGCGACACGTAAAATGAAGACTCAAGCCATTAAAGGAAAGATGGTTACTGCCGAAGAAGCGAAGCAGAAAGCGCTCGCTTTTATGAAGATAAAACCCAATCAGCTAAAAGACATCAATGTGGTTGATAATGGAAACGGAAGGGACTATCAATCATTCAGCGTGCGTATGGTGCGTAAAAACGATCCGGCACCGGTTCATGTCGATGTCACCAAAAAAGGCGGACAGGTAATCTGGGTGCTTGATGAACGTGATGTTAAAGGGAAAAAGCTTACCATTGAACAGGCAAGAGATCGCGCTGACGTCTATTTAAAGGAACAGGGCTATCAGTCGATGGAGCCTGTATCATACGATGAATATGAAGGGCTTGCAGTAGTAACGTATGCGTATACACAAGGAGATGTTCGAATTTATCCTGATACGATGACAGTGAAAGTCGCACTGGATAAAGGGGATGTAGCCGGATTTCAAAGCGAAAGCTATCTGCTGAATCATAAAGCACGGGTACTGCCAAAGCCTGCACTGCGTGAAGAACAAGCCCGCACAAAGCTTAATCCTTCCTTTAAGGTGGAGGAGACACGGCTTGCGGTGATCGAGGATGATCGCGGACAGGAAGTGTTCTCTTATGAGTTCTATGGCAGCATTGGCAAGGAGAAGTACCGTATCTATATTAATGCGCTAACCGGTGAAGAAGTGAAAGTAGAAAAAATCAAAGCAACTGCACTGTAAGATAAGAATAACGATGAGGGAAGGAGGGCGATACTGTGAATACGGAAAGGGGTGTTCGGATGAAACGAACGAAAGAAGCCGCTTACGAGAAACGTTTCGCCCGCCTGGCCGGTCGTGTAGAGAAATGGCTTGTCGTCATGATTGTAGTTGGATGGGTATTGCTGATTGCCGGTCAGTATCTACTCACGTATGAACCCGTTCGCTATTTTCTCGTTGACACGGTTCGGATGGAAGGCATTGCATCACCTTAAGGCCTATGTTACTATGAAAGTAATTGAATAGTGTGTACAACAGTATTCGTGAGTGCGTCTTTAGAATAGCTGACATGCAATCAAATATACAAGCGTAGAGAAGCAGGCACGACCTGCTTTTTTTCTGTAAAAAAGATAAAAGATATAAAGGAGGGAAGGAAGGCGGTATTATCTTCTCTCCTTTTCCTTCTTTTCGTTTAGTTAGGGTGTGATGGTACTGTGAAAATTGCAATTGACGGGCCGGCAGGAGCCGGTAAGAGTACGGTAGCGCAGCGAGTGGCGAAGCGCCTTGGCGTGCTGTATGTGGATACGGGAGCGATGTATCGCGCGGTAACACTTACGGCTCTTAGGCAGTCCTGTCCGCTTGAAGATGAGCAAGGCTTGCGGGCGCTGCTTGATTCGATGGAATTAACGCTTACAATCAGCAACGGTACACAGCATGTGTATGTAGATGGTGAGGATGTCACAGAGGCCATTCGTTCGCTGGAGGTAACCCGCCGCGTTTCTACTGTGGCAGCACTGCCTCTTGTTCGTGAAAAGTTAGTGGAGATGCAGAGAATGATTGCAAGTCGCCAGGATGTAGTTATGGACGGGCGAGATATTGGCACATCCGTGCTGCCTGACGCCGAATTGAAGATCTTCTTAACCGCTTCGATTGAAGAGCGCGCACGGCGCAGATTGCAGGAGCTAGAGCGGAAGGGCATGAAGGCGGATTATGCTCAACTGCTGCACGATATCGAGGAGAGAGACCGCAAAGACAGCGAGAGGAAGATGGCGCCGCTGAAGCAGGCAGAGGATGCGGTCCGGGTTGATACGACTGGGCTTAGTATTGATGAGGTCGTTGATCGGATCATATCGCTGCATCAGGAAAGAGTTGGGGAGAGAGCATAGCTTATGGAGAGTAAAACGTATCCGTTTTTCCGCCGTATTTTTCGCGGCATTTTCGGAGGTTTGTATCGCTGGCAGGTAATCGGACGGGAGAACATTCCGGATGGAGAGGGACTCGTGCTTTGTGCCAACCACGTTAGCAACTGGGACCCGCTTTTGCTTGGCTGCGGCATTGAGCGTCAGGTGCATTTTATGGCAAAGGCGGAGCTGTTCCGCATTCCTGGTATTGCCGCCCTCATTACCGATTTTGGTACTTTTCCGATAAAACGGGGTGCAAGCGACCGCCAGGCGATTCGCAAAGCGCTTGAAATCGTGCAGGAAGGAAAGGTGCTTGGCATTTTTCCTGAAGGAAAGCGCAACCGGACAGGTGAACCGGTCATGGGAACAGCGCTGCCCGGGGCGGCGATGATTGCTTTAAAGTCAGGTGCTCGTATCATTCCGGTAGCAATTATGGGTCCGTATCGATTATTTAGCGGTATCAAAATTATTTATGGAGAACCGGTTGATTTAAAGGCCGCCGTAGAGGGTAAGGGAAATGCAGAGCGCACGCAGGCGGCTGCAGAAATCATTCAGCAGGAGATTCAAAAGCTATTGGATATACATAAAAAGTAAAAAATGGTCTTCAGCTCTCTTTTCCCTGATATATAAGGTATTTTGCTTATCAGAGTAGACATGTAGTCCAGAAATTAGCAGGTTTGGCACTAGCATTGTTACGTATAACTTTGGTAAGCTAAGATAAATATGCTGCTGTTTGCTATAAATGCTTGTTGATTCTTTTCGGAGGTAAGAGCATTTATTGTTTGAATGGCTTTTATTTCAAGGAGGTATGGTCTATGGTAGAGGAAAATCAAACTGAAATGAATGGTCAACAAGGTGCGGAAGGGGTAGAAGTTAATCAAGTATTAACAGGTACCATCTCCCGCGTGGATGAGAAGCAAGCCTTGGTTGACGTAGGCTATAAGTATGATGGTATTCTTCCGATCAGCGAAGTATCCAGCCTTCATATCGAAAAAGTAGCCGATGTTCTTTCTGAAGGCCAAGAAATCCAAGTCAAAGTGATTCGTCTTGATCAGGAAAAAGACGAAATGATCGTCTCCAAACGTGCGGTAGACGCGGAAAAAGCATGGGACGAACTTGCCGGTAAGTTCGAATCCGGTGAAGTGTTCGAAGCTACGATCGCGGATACGGTAAAAGGCGGCCTTGTCGTGGATCTTGGTGTACGGGGTTTCATTCCAGCTTCACATGTAGAGCGCCATTTCGTAGAGGACTTCTCTGACTACAAAGGAAGAACACTCTTTGTTAAAGTGATTGAACTAGACAAAGAGAAGAACAAAGTGATTCTTTCACACCGCGCCGTACTCGAAGAGGAAGCGAACAAACAAAAGCAAACGGTGCTTGATGAGTTAACACCAGGTTCTGTTATCGAAGGTACGGTACAGCGCCTTACAGACTTCGGTGCATTTGTTGATGTTGGTGGTGTTGACGGTCTGGTTCATATTTCTGAAATTGCTTGGAATCATGTGGATAAGCCGTCGGATGCACTTAAAGAAGGCGATAAGGTTAATGTAAAAGTATTAAAGGTTGATAAGGAGAATGAGCGCATCAGCCTGAGTATTAAAGCGACACTGCCTGGACCTTGGGAACAAGCGACTGAAGATTTCAAAATCGGTGATGTTGTTCAAGGTACAGTAAAGCGGCTCGTTAGCTTTGGTGCATTTGTAGAAGTTGCACCTGGAGTAGAAGGTCTTGTACACATTTCTCAGATCGCCAACCGTCATATCGGTACGCCGGATGAAGTGCTTAAAGAAGGCGAAGAAGTGAAAGTGAAAATTCTTGATTTCAATCCGGAAGAAGAGCGCATGAGCTTAAGCATCCGTGAAGTTCAAGAAGAGAAACAAAAGCAGGAAACAAAGAAAGAGATTGCGGCATACCAAGTTGATGAGAACAACAATGCCGGCATGGGCGTAACCATTGGCGATCGCATGGGCGATCTGCTGAAGAAATTCAAATCTTAATTCGTAATAGAGGGGTCGCAATGTCAAGAACTTCACGAAAACGTGAACACATAGAGCACGCGCTCGCAACTGGGCAATCCGGCGCGCACGGATTGTCGGATGTGAAGTTTGTGCATAATTGCTTGCCTGACCTCGCAATGGGACAAATAGATAGTAAAGCATCGATCGGCGGACTCGCACTGAGTTCGCCGATTGTTGTAAATGCGATGACAGGCGGAGCAGATGAGACACACAGCATTAATCAAGCATTAGGCATCCTGGCACGTGAGACAGGAGCCGCGCTGGCGGTAGGATCGCAGATGGCAGCGGTGAAGGATGCATCGCTTAGTGAAACATACAGCATTGCCCGCAAGGAACATCCGAATGGCGTATTATTTGGCAATCTGGGTGCGGAGGCGACGCCGGATATGGCTTGTCGCGCTGTAGCGATGATTGAGGCCGATGCGCTGCAGATTCATCTGAATGTGATGCAGGAGTTAATTATGCCCGAAGGAGAGCGAGATTTCAGTGGGGCGCTCCGGCGTATTGAAGCGATTGTTAAAGCGGTAGAGGTACCGGTCATTGTAAAAGAAGTGGGATTCGGCATGTCGCGTGAAGCGGCCGTAAAGCTTACAGCATGCGGTGTGGCTGCTATTGATGTGGGCGGGCGCGGCGGTACGAATTTCGCACAGATTGAGAATATGCGGCGGCCGCAGCCGTTTACGGGTCTGAATGAATGGGGCATTTCTACGGCTGCGAGCCTTTTAGAAGTAGCTACCCTTTCGAATCGTCCTGATGTGATGGCTACGGGCGGTATTAAGACGGCACTCGATATTGCACGCTGCCTCTCGCTTGGTGCCTCTTGTGTCGGAATGGCAGGTGCCTTCCTTCGTTATGCGACAGAGGGCCGAATTGAAGAGGCAATAGACTATATGCGGCGTCTGCGTGAGGAGCTGACCGTGATTATGACGGCTCTTGGTGCTATGGATATTGCTTCGCTAGGTCAGGTACCGCTTGTAATTACAGGCGAGACCTATCAGTGGGCCACACAACGCGGCATAGATTGCAGCGTATTTGCCAAACGATAAACAATACGGTGTATGTTGAAGGAGAGGGGCGTTTGCTCTTCTCTTTTTTTGTTTGTGCTATGCTCATCCCCTTTTTCGGCAATAATACTGACAGAAAACCTGTACGAGAAAAGGAGATGGAGCGATATGAATCCAGGATATATCTCGGCTTTCTGTATGCTTATTATTGTGGTAGTTATATGGATGGGCCTGCTAGATGGCCTGCTTAAACGTCTGAAGCTTGGTCAGCGTACGCTTTTTATTTTGATTTTTGCGATGTATATGGCTAGCGGATGGACGATCCCGCTTGGAACGTATACTGCGATTAGTATAGGAAGTTTTGTTCTTCCCTTGCTGTTTTTTCTTTTTTTGTGGTCACGGCTTGCGTATGAGAGCCGGAACTATAGCTTCGCAGCAGCGCTTTTGCTCGGTGTCACACTGTTTTTGCTGCGCTACATGCTCCAACTTGATCCCATTCTTCATGTGATGAATGAGACCTACCTTATTGCCTGCACGGCTGCTGCTCTTCCGATCCTGATGAGCCGCCATGCAGAACTAATCCTAATAATAGAGGGCCTGGGACTATGCTTTATGGAGATATTGACTGAGCTTCTACTCCATCCTAAGAATTTTTTTGTTGTGGTAGGAGATTTTGTATTTCGAGATGCTCTTGTTTTCTCGTTGTGTACAGCACTTTTGGTTCATACAGCCGTTTTTCGCTGCGTGGATGCAAGCGCATCATTCATGCGTAAAGTTTTGGTAAGGAGGAGTAGGTGGTGACGATGGATTATACCGTTTCTGTTGCGCTTGGTGTTGTGTTCGGTACGACTGCTCGTCTGCAGATGCTTCGCACTGATTATCGGCAGTATCCCACCTATCCGCATGGACGGATTATTCATATAGCGCTGGGCTTTATCGCGGCTTTAATTGGAGCGGTTGTCATTCCGTCTATTTTAAAGCCTGATTGGACGGCTGTGACATTTCTTGGCTTGGCGGCACAGCAGTTTCGTGATGTGAGAAATATGGAACGCAATACGCTGCAGCAACTTGATAGCATGGAGCTGGTACCCCGCGGTGTGGCGTACATTGAAGGGATTGCCCAGGCATTTGAAGGGCGTAATTATCTGGTCATGTTTACATCGCTTCTTGTTACGCTGTGTGCGGTGACGGTATCGTTTTGGCTTGCGCTTGCAGCCGGCATTATGATGTTTTTTGTGAACGGTCGCTTAATGTCAGGTAAGGTTCTTGCTCAAATTGCAGCCATTGATGAAGGAAAGGTGAGGCTTGATGGTCCGAATTTGTATGTGAATGATATTTATATCATGAACATTGGGTTAAGGACGGATCGAGATGTGATCCGTGAACATGGAATGGGAGTTGTCATCACCCCAAAGAGTGCGGGCAGCCTTATTACGATCGCCAATCTAGGCCAGCGTCAGGCGATTCTGCATGATGTATCGTCTGTGCATGGCGTATACCGGGATTCCGGGGAGCCGGCGCTTGTTCCGCTTGCTAAGCGTGATATGCAGAACGGTAAGCTGGGGATCTTTCTTTTGCCTGAGGAAAAGGATAAAAGTAAAGTGCTCGCAACGGTGGCGCAGGTTCCTGTACTTGATAGCGCCATTCGTCTGCCGCGTGAAGCGGCTGTGAATCAGCAGGCGAAAGGAGCGAAGTAACGATGTCTGTTTCTTTGGAGAAATTCATTCTGGCGATTGTGACGACAAATGAAGGCAGCATTGGCGGTGGAGCCCCCGTCTTTTATGCACAGGGGGAGAAGGAACTGCAGCAGATCGCGTTTACACTAGAAAAAATTTTGGATGGGATTGCGCATGAAGTAATGCCTGGGACAATCATTCTTGTTAAGCATTCTTAAGCGGGAAAGAGGGTGGAGTGGATTGGTTTGTCTTGCTTGTGCTTACAATTCATTCTATGATAGTAGAGATATCGAAAAAGAGAGGTAAGTTATGTTATGGCAAATCCTGTAGTAGCAATTGTCGGCCGTCCAAATGTTGGTAAGTCGACGCTTTTTAACCGAATTGTAGGGGAACGGTTGGCGATTGTCGAAGACGTTCCGGGCGTGACAAGGGATCGCTTGTACAGCCAGGCAGAGTGGCTCGGCAAACCGTTTCATTTGATTGATACAGGCGGTATTGATTTTGATGATCATGATGAATTGCTTGAATCCATCCGTCATCAAGCGGAGCTTGCGGTAGATGAAGCGGATGTTATCGTTCTTGTGGTAGATGGTACGCTCGGAATTACCGATCAGGATCAGGATGTGGCACGCATGCTGTTTCGTTCGAAGAAACCGATTGTGCTTGCAGTAAATAAAATCGATAATCCGCAGCGGCTAAATGACGTCTATGAATTTTATGCATTGGGCATGGGTGAGCCATTCCCGATTTCAGGCGCACATGCGACCGGAATTGGTGACTTGCTTGATGAGATCATTAAGCATTTCCCAGAATATGAAGATAACGAATATGATGAGGATGTTATTCGTGTATCGCTCATCGGTAGGCCGAATGTCGGCAAATCCTCGCTTGTGAATGCGCTGCTTGGCGAAGAGCGGGTTATCGTCAGCAACATTGCAGGGACGACACGTGATGCGATTGATACACCGTTTACCTTTGAGGACCAGGAATACGTGCTCATTGATACGGCAGGGATGCGCAAGCGCGGCAAGGTGTACGAGTCTACGGAGAAGTACAGCGTTATGCGTGCGCTGCGGGCGATGGAGCGCTCCGATGTCGTATTGGTTGTCATTGATGGTGAGGAAGGCATTATTGAGCAGGACAAGAAGGTAGCGGGCTATGCGCATGAGGCAGGCCGTGGAGTCATCATTGTCGTCAATAAATGGGATGCTGTCGAAAAAGACGAACGGACAATGAACAAATTTATCGCTGATATTCGTGAAGAGTTTAAGTACTTAGCTTATGCGCCCATTTTATTTGTGTCCGCCAAAACAAAACAGCGGGTGCATACCCTGCTGCCAAAAGTATCGCAAGTAGCAGAGCAGCATACGCTACGCATTGCCACTCCTGTACTTAACGACCTCATACATGAGGCGACGACGGTTACACCTCCACCAAGCGATAAAGGGCGTCGTCTGCGGATTAACTATGCGACACAAGTTGCAGTCAGACCGCCGACATTCGTTTTATTTGTTAACGATACGGAGCTGATGCATTTCTCATATCAGCGCTATTTAGAAAATAAAATTAGAGAAGCATTTCCGATGGAAGGTACGCCAATCCGTATACTTGTGCGGAATAAATCGGAATAGGGAGAGGGGAGAGACCGGTTGGGAGCGGTCATCATCATTCTGTCTTATTTACTCGGATCTATAAGTTTTAGTATTCTTGTCGCAAAAAAAGTCGCGAAAATTGACATTCGTGAGCATGGCAGCGGCAATGCCGGTGCAACAAACACGCTGCGCATACTCGGCAAGGGGCCGGGCATTGCGGTTTTGCTTCTTGATGCAGCCAAAGGTGCTCTTGCGGTAGGCATCGCCCATTGGTTGACAGGTGGAGCAGATTGGGTGGTCGTGCTCTCTGGTATTGCGGCAATTCTTGGTCATAATTGGCCGGTGTTTTTTGGATTTCGGGGCGGTAAAGGCGTGGCAACAACGATCGGTACGCTGCTTGCGCTCGTACCGATTCCTGGCTTGATTGCAGTCGTTGTAACGATTGTAGTTATCGCACTAACACGCTATGTATCGCTCGGCTCCCTTGTGTTCTTTGCACTTATTCCAATCATTTTGATTATCAAGGGAGCGCCTCTTGCCTATATCATTGGTACGCTATTGGTAGCGGTGCTTGGGTACATCCGGCATGCGGAGAACATTCAGCGTCTATTGCGGGGTACGGAGCGGAAGCTAGGACAATCCAAACAACAAGGAGGAGACCTATGAAGCGAAGTGTTGCCGTTGTAGGTGCGGGAAGCTGGGGTACGGCGCTTGCAACCGTACTTTCAGAAAACCATGACTGTGTGGCACTCTGGGCAAGACGGAAAGAGCTTGTAGAAGAGATCAACAAAACGCAGGAAAACAAACGATATTTGCCCGGCATCGCTTTGGCAAAGAATATTCAGGCAGATGCTTCGCTTGCGTGCGTGGTCGAGGGGAAAACGCTTGTTTTGCTGGTTGTTCCGTCTCATGCTATGCGTGATACAGTCCGCAGTCTCGCTCCGCATCTTCATGAGGATGCTATTCTTGTTCATGCGACAAAGGGGCTTGAAATTGATTCCTTGAAGCGCATGAGCGAAGTTATTGAAGAAGAAATTCCTGCTGCGTTTCATGGGCGGGTGGCTGTCCTATCCGGTCCGAGTCATGCTGAAGAAGTCGGCATGAAGGCGCCTACAACAGTTGTCGTAGCTGCAAAAGAGATGAGGGTGGCCGAAGAGGTTCAGGATGCGTTCATTACCAGCAGATTTCGCGTCTATACGAATCCGGATATTATGGGTGTAGAAATTGGCGGTGCATTAAAAAACATTATTGCTCTCGGCGCAGGTGTCAGCGATGGACTTGCATTCGGAGACAATGCAAAAGCTGCGTTGCTGACACGAGGTCTTGCTGAGATTAGCCGCTTAGGAATCAAGCTTGGAGCCAATCCACTTACATTTACCGGCCTTGCCGGTGTGGGAGATCTGGTGGTTACCGCTACCAGCCAGCACAGCCGCAACTGGCGTGCGGGTCATATGCTGGCACAGGGGATGTCACCAGATGAGATTGTAGAGCGAATGGGCATGGTAGTGGAAGGTATTAAGACGACCAAGGCTGCGCGCGAACTCTCACGTAAGCTGGGGGTGGAAATGCCGATTACTCGAGAGCTGCATGCGCTGCTCTTTGAGGATAAGTCACCGCGTGAGG
This sequence comes from Aneurinibacillus sp. REN35, assembly GCF_041379945.2. Classification (NCBI taxonomy): domain Bacteria; kingdom Bacillati; phylum Bacillota; class Bacilli; order Caryophanales; family Paenibacillaceae; genus Aneurinibacillus; species Aneurinibacillus baijiui. Next base: position 345,537 of record NZ_JBFTXJ020000003.1, read on the forward strand.
CTGTGAACGATCTGATGGGGCGCGTACGCAAACACGAAACAGAAGCGCTCGCGCTAGAGTATTTCGAGAACCATTAACAAGCAGAAGATGTGACTTGTAAACGGAAAGGCCGCACTCTTTCTTTCCTCCGCTCATACACTGTTGTTGTATAACGGAAGGAGGGAGATGCGGGGTATGGCAAACATCCCGAAGAAATTTCTCGATAAGCTGCAAGGTCGAAACGTAGATACCACAAAGCTGGAGAAGATCGCCGGCGGCGTTAAGAAAAGCGATTTGAATGACGATCAGAAACTTCGCCAATTAATCCGGCAATTGGCGGTTCTAGCCAATGTAACGATGACAGAGGAGAAGGAAGAGAAGATCATTAAGTATATCCGCACACATAATGTTCAAGGCGGAGACATGAAGACCCTGACAAACCTGTTGAAAAATAAGCTATAAAACGCAACAAATAGGCGACGGGCAGTGTTACAGGCTTGAAAAAACCAGCATACAGTATAGCATGATTCGCGAAAAACAGGGCTCTCGAAAAAACGCGAGGATACAGGGAAGAGGGATAATACCGGCCGGTATTATCCCTCTTTGTCTATATAAAAAAATAGAGGCGGCCTCATGCTAGGCCTCCTCTGACGATGACGCGATTTCATCCATTTCTAACAGTGCCTGCACAAGCGGTGAGTTGAGCAGTGAGATAATCTGGCGGAAATCGATGTTATTTAAAGATTTGACGAAGGCAAGCGGAGAGCGGTCAGCACTAGCCGGGGTACCTTGTTCTGCTGCCTGCACAAGCGAACGCTGCCGACTACTTTCTGTAAATCGTTCATACATGCCAATTAGGTTAGTGAGTGTCCCGAGCGTTTGCTCCATCTCCGCCATTGTTCCGCGCATTTGGCTTGACCAGTCCCGGACAGTATTGATGGACGTACGCATCTCATCGGGAGATTTGGTCAATAACGATGGCAGGTTTTTCATCAGGGAAGAAGCCGCTTTGAAATCGGCTTTGCTAGTAGCAGGAATTTTGGCGGGGATTTTTGCTGGTACGGCTTGGGCTGTTTCTTTTTTGGCAGAGGCTGGCGCGGCTTTTTTTGCTTTTTTTCCGGTTGCCGCGGCGCGCTTCGGCCCTTTTGCATATGGACTTCGTCGCTTTTGGCTGTTCATCTGTGCGCCCCCTTTATTCTGTAGTCACCATTATAGTATGCGTTCGTCCCGTAATAGGTTCGATTGGTCCGTGTTTATGCTATAATGTGGGTACGTCCAACAGATAGGATTATTTTTACAGATGAAGAGGGAGGCCCTATGCATTTGATGTTCTATGCGCTGAGTGCGATTGCTCTTATGATCGTCTCTAGCGTCACGATTGTATTTGCTCGTAAGCTGCGGCGTCGTCTGGTCAGATTCGCCTTGTCCACTGTCGCGTATACGAGCTTGATCGTTGCCTTTTTCCTTATGGTTGCTGTACTCATTACTTTCTAGTACCCGGTTCCATATTGCGGGCTTTGATGTATTTGTGAAGCAGAAGCAGCACAATATAAAGCCCGCCAATGGCAATACCTGACCATAGTACGGTAGGAGCGGTATGTTCTGCATTCGCAATCAAAAATACAGGTGTGAAGAGTACGATACCGAAGAAAAAGGTACCGCCAAGTGCCACCTTAATCCATTCGCGGCTCATCAGCATAGCGTTCAGCCTCCTTTACGCATAGAATCAAGCATAGTATGAGCGCCTGACGCGGACTTTATCCGCGGATGGTTTGTGTTATATAAGCAGCAGGAGTTGTTATGATGCCAAAAATTACATTTGCTCCGGCCATGCGTCAGATACAGGTGCGTACCGGAGAGACGATATTGCGTGCCGCTTCGAAAGCAAGGATTGCCATTTCGCAACGCTGCGGCGGCAAAGGCGCCTGTACGATGTGCAAGGTACAGGTTGCGCCTGATAGCCTTTTGTCCCCGCCGCTGGCAAAGGAGAAAAAAATGATTGGTGAGGAGAACCTAGCATGCGGGATGCGGCTTGCCTGTCAGGCCAAAATTCAAGGGGAGACACATGTGCAGATAGCAGAGAGTCGCATGCAGGCGATTGTGCGCGCTCAATTGGAAAAACAAAGGCAGGAGAGAGAAGAAGAATGATAAGAAGGATTTCATACAGGCGCAAGGCGTGGTTGGTAGGACTTGTGCTTATATGTGCTTGTGCTGTCGCGCTGTCCGGATGCGGTTATCCGCGCGGGCAGCTGCTCCAGAATACAGCACCCCCTGTCCAACAGATTAAGATGGTGCAGGATGCGGTCGATCAATTTCAAAAAGAAACAGGCGTGCTCCCCATTGCAACCCGCAATGCGGACACACCGGAGTTTGAGAGGTATCCTGTAGATTTTTCGAAGATTATGCCTAAATATATTCCCTACATTCCAGGAGCGGCGTTCGAGGCGGGCGGCAATTACATGTTCGTGCTGCTGAATGCGGAGAAGAAGCCGGAAGTGCGGCTGATTGATCTTACGGTATCGCAAGGTGTCCAGACCATGCAGGAAAAAGTGAGTCGATTTTTTGCGGATAAGAAAGAGTTCCCGTTTGGTCAGAAGGCTGGGGATGGATACTACTTTATTGATTTTGCCAAGCTACGTATGGGAGAGGAGACCATTCTCAGCCACTTTAGTGAACAGCCGCTATCGTATGTAATCAACGAGCGTGGGCAGGTAGGGGTTGATTACGCTATGGATCTAGCAATGGCTCTTACCAATGCCGCGAAAAAACCTGGACCAAATGAAGATGTGCGTTATGTTCTTGCTGATGTATCGCCGCTTGCCCCGGTTAAATCCTTTCCGTATCGCCTGATTAATGGTGAACCGAAACTCGTCCCACAAAAATAATGAATCCATATACGTTTTCATAAAATACTGGTATATCTTTGTTTCCCTTGCCATATCTTGTACAAAGCAGGACAGGGCAGGGCACGCAGATGATGACAGCGGGAGCCCGGCGCAGCTCCCGCTGTTGTTGTTTGGGCCGATTAAGGTCTAAATTTTCCGTCGCCCTCATAAAATGTGTAGTGTCCTTATAGTACAAGAAGTAGATGGAAGAAACGCGAGGAGGTAACCAGGTGGAACGTGTAGATATTTTCAAAGATATTGCAGAGCGTACGGGGGGAGACATCTATATCGGCGTGGTCGGCCCTGTTCGTACTGGTAAATCAACATTTATTAAACGTTTTATGGAATCGATCGTCATCCCAAGTATTCCGTATGAGGCAGAACGGATTCGGGCTGTGGACGAACTGCCGCAGAGCGCTGCCGGCAGAACGATTATGACAACAGAACCCAAATTCGTGCCGAACAATGCAGTATCCATCCATGTCGCTGACGGGCTTGACATTAACGTACGTCTTGTCGACTGTGTGGGGTATGCAGTTGAAGGTGCGCGCGGGTATGAAGATGAAAACGGGCCGCGCATGATTACAACTCCGTGGTATGATGAGCCGGTTCCTTTTGAAGAAGCGGCAGAGCTTGGTACGCGCAAGGTTATCCAAGAACACTCGACGCTCGGTGTAGTCGTCACCACGGATGGGACAATCGCCGAGATTTCGCGCCGGGATTATGAAGCGGCCGAGGAACGTGTTATCGCCGAATTGAAAGAAGTAGGCAAGCCGTTCGTGATTGTCGTCAATTCCACTCAGCCAGCTCGTCCGGAGACGACGGCTTTGCGCGCTGCGCTCGAAGAAAAATATGATGTGCCGGTGCTTACGATGAGTGTTGACTCGATGGATGAGCGAGAAGGGCTCTCCGTTTTGCGTGAGGTGCTATTCGAGTTCCCTGTGCATGAAGTGAATGTCAACCTTCCATCCTGGGTCATGGTGCTGCATCAGGACCACTGGCTGCGCCAGAATTTCGAGGAAGCGGTTCGTGAAACCGTTAAAGATATTCGTAGGCTGCGTGATGTGGACCGTGTGGTAGGATATTTTGGAGAATATGAATTTATCGATCGTGCCGCTTTGGCTGATATGAATATGGGTCAGGGTGTGGCGGAAATCGATTTATATGCACAGGAAGAGTTGTATGATCAGATTCTTATGGAAATTGTAGGTGTAGAAATTCGTGGGAAGGACCATTTGCTGCAGCTCATGCAGGAATTTAGCCTGGCGAAAAAAGAATACGACAAAATCTCAGGCGCACTAACGATGGTCCGTCAGACCGGATACGGCATTGCACCGCCTTCCCTTGAGGAAATGAAGCTGGATGAACCAGAGATTATTCGCCACGGCTCCCGCTTTGGTGTTCGCTTGAAAGCAACCGCTCCTTCTATTCATATGATTCGTGTCGATGTAGAATCGGAATTCGCTCCGATTATTGGTACGGAGAAGCAGAGTGAAGAGCTGGTGCGCTACTTGATGCAAGATTTCGAAGAGAACCCGCTCAGCATCTGGAATTCAGATATCTTTGGCCGTTCGCTTAACTCCATTGTGAACGAAGGCATTTCCGCTAAACTGTCCATGATGCCGGATAATGCGCGTTACAAGCTGCAGGAAACGCTTGAGCGCATCATTAATGAAGGGTCAGGCGGTTTGATCGCAATTATATTATAAGCAGTATGAGAGATGAGAATGTGCAGAAGAACACCGGCTTCTCCTTATAAGGAGGAAGCCTTTTTCTTTTACATGAGGCTCGATAAGGTGAATATTAGGCGAAATCCCTTGAATTACTGTGTTTTCTATATTAATATTAGCTTGTCCACCTTTAAAAAAACCTTGCGTTACGTATATTTATCCTATATTTGGTTAACAACGTATAACAAGATGACCCCTTTGGGAGGAGGTGAATGATATGAACAAGACAGAATTGATCACGAAAGTATCTGAAGTAGCCGAGCTCACGAAGAAAGACGCAACGAAAGCGGTTGATGCGGTATTCGATGCGATTACAGAAGCGTTGAAGGACGGGGAAAAAGTACAGTTGATCGGATTTGGTAACTTTGAGGTGCGCGAGCGTGCTGCCCGTAAGGGTCGTAATCCGCAAACTGGCGAAGAAATCGAAATTGCTGCTAGCAAGGTACCTGCCTTCAAACCGGGTAAAGCCCTGAAGGAAGATATTCAATAGTGGCGTACATACCGCCATTGGACCTTATTCATCCATTTATGGCAGAGCAAACAGGGGAGCTGTACGGTTGTACAGCTCTTTTGCTATCTATGCTCCTATTTTATTAGGCATCTATGGAGGTGTGACATGAAGATTGACCACGAAAAAATCGAACAAGCGGTACGCATGATTCTTGAGGCGGTCGGAGAGAACCCGGATCGCGAAGGGTTGCTTGATACGCCTGCGCGTGTGGCGCGTATGTACGAAGAGACATTTGCGGGGCTTACCCAAGATCCAAAAGACTATTTTTCCGTCGTGTTCAGTGAAGATCATGAAGAGCTTGTATTGGTAAAGGACATCCCATTCTATTCAATGTGTGAGCATCATCTTGTTCCGTTTTACGGTATGGCGCATGTGGGCTACATTCCGCGTGGAGGCCGCGTAACTGGATTGTCTAAGCTGGCGCGCGCTGTAGAAGCAGTAGCCAAGCGACCGCAACTTCAGGAGCGGATTACATCGACAGTAGCCGATTCCATTATGGAGACACTAGAGCCGCACGGTGTTGTGGTAGTAGTAGAGGCGGAGCATTTGTGCATGACAATGCGCGGTGTAAAGAAACCGGGTGCCAAAACCATCACCTCTGCTGTACGTGGTATTTTCGCCAAAGACCCAGCCTCGCGCGCGGAAGTATTTAGCTTAATTAAAGGATAGCATTATAGAGAGCGTTTCTTATTTGTTTAAAAGTTGCGTTTCCGGTGCATGTTAAGACCGAGGTGAACGCGTGATGAACAAGATCAAAACGATGTATTGGCTGTGGCTGTTGCCGCTTGCTCTGCTCATCGCTTTCGTATACGTCAGCTTCTGGCTGTATAGATAAACGTTGACAGCGCTTCCCTTTTGCGCGATAGTTAAAGCCGAAGCCCATTTCAGGCCAGATAGAAGAGGGGGAGCATATTATGAGCGGATCAACGAATGAATTTATTGTGATTAAAGCGCTGGAGAATGGCGTTAATGTCATCGGATTAACGCGCGGTGAGTCAACGAAGTTTCACCATTCTGAAAAACTTGATAAAGGCGAAGTTATGATCGCCCAGTTCACTGAGCATACATCCGCAGTTAAAGTACGTGGCAAAGCTGTTATCCAAACAAGTAACGGTACAATGGATACGCTGGTGGACAAGTAAAGAAAAAACAAGCAGGCATCTGCTTGTTTTTTCTTAAGAATACGAAGATAAACCATGATATAGCTAAACAAGAAATATATAATAGCATAGTGTAGTGCGAGTAGTAGTATGGTATACTTTATAAGTATGTTTTCAGTGAGCGTGGAACGTTTTTTTGGGGGATGCATAACAAATGAATCTTTTGCGACATGATTTTCAGGAAGAAATAGAAGAGATTATGCGGCAGATTAAGCAAAATGCCGAAAATCGTGTTCTTTACCAATACGTTGACAATCCGCCCATCTCGCAGCTTCGCGTATGTCTGCTGTATCTTTTTTTGCGGCAGCATGGAATCGCCGGTACAGCTCTGCATAACTATATTGTGACTGCTATGCTGATCCAACTCAGCCTTGATAGTCATGAGACGGTTAGCTTGCACAAGGAAGAGGCAACGGCAGGCATTCGCTCCCGTCAGCTTACAGTGTTGGCAGGGGACTATTTCAGCAGCCGGTATTACTATTTGCTTGCCCATATGGAAGATATCCGGGCGATTCATCAACTGGCGCGAAGCATTCAAGAGATAAATGAGTGGAAGATCGGCCTATACTGGGAGAACAACTGGACAGCAGAACAATATTTGCAGCGGAAGGTAGCGATAGAATCTTCACTTCTCCGTTCCTTTAGCAGTGTATATGGCGGGGAGGCTGCAGACCTTTGGATGCGCATTTTTTCACAGCTGATTCTTGTTGAGCAGCTGCTTAGGGAGTACAAGGCTTCACAGCTTGAAGAAAGCGCAGGGCGCTATTTCAATCTGCTGAGCAGTGAAGAAGGCAAGCATACGGCTTATCAGTTCATGCTGCAGCAGATCCACAAGACTTTGCATCAGTGCCGTAAGCTCATTGGACAAGTCGCTGGAGAAGAGTGGCGTGCAGAATTAAAACATCTGGTGGAGCGGTGTACCGAGGAGTTGGACAACCAGAAAGCAAGGGCAGAGGAGATGTAAACCATGCGGGAGAATTTGCGGGGGGAACAAAAGGCAGAGTATGTACATTCGGTATTCGAATCGATTGCCAAAGAATACGACCGGATGAACTCTGTTATTAGTTTTGGCCGCCATGGTGCCTGGCGCGAGTATACAAATAAGCGCATGGGTGTACGGGAAGGCCAAAGCGCGATTGACTTATGTTGTGGTACGTGCGATTGGACGATCAGCCTTGCTGAAGCAGTTGGCCCGTCGGGTAAAGCTGTAGGATTGGATTTCAGTCAGAACATGCTCGATGTAGGGGCAAAAAAAGTTCAGACTAAAGGGTTAAGTCAAGTAGAACTTGTGAATGGGGATGCGATGCGCATTCCGTATCCGGATAATACATTTGATTATGCGACAATTGGTTTTGCCCTGCGTAATGTACCGGATTATAAGCAGGTAATCCGCGAGATGGCACGGGTGGTCAAGCCGGGCGGCCAGGTGGTATCGCTTGAAGTAAGTAAGCCGCCTTTTGCTCCGTATCGTAAGCTGTTCTTTTTTTATTTCTATAACCTTTTGCCGCTTGTCGCTCGCATGGTGGTGGACAAGTATGAGGAATACAGTTGGCTGCCTCAGTCGCTAACCAACTTTCCTGACAGTAAGCAGCTTGCCGAAGTATTCCGAGAAACGGGGCTTGTCGATGTACAGACCAAGCTTTTCGTAGGCGGGGTTTCCGCTCTTCATATCGGTTTTAAGAAGCAGGTGGATCAACCATGAAAAAATTAAAAATTATTTTGGAAATGATTAAGTTTGAACATACGATTTTCGCACTTCCCTTTGCTTTTATGGGTGCGATTCTCGGAAGTATTGTTGTCAATGGCACATGGCCAACATGGAGCCAGATTTTCTGGGTGATTGTGGCAATGGTCGGCGCACGCAGTGCAGCGATGGCATTGAATCGGCTGATTGACCGGAATTTTGATGCGGACAATCCGCGTACGGCAATGCGCGCGATCCCGGCAGGGCTTCTAAAGGAAAAGGAAGTGCTATTATTTATTATTGTTTCCTTTGTCGTGCTGTTTTTCGCCGCATTTCAGCTGAATATGCTGGCAGTTAAGCTGCTGCCGATCGCCGTGTTCTTTCTTGTATTTTATTCATATACGAAGCGGTTTACCTGGGCGTGTCATCTGGTGCTTGGCGTCGCCATCGGACTGGCTCCGCTCGGAGGATGGGTCGCAACGACGGGACAAATCGATTGGATGGGGCTTTTGCTATTTGTTTCCGTGGCGCTTTGGACAGCGGGATTTGATGTGATATATGCCTGCCAGGATGCGGAATTTGACCGCAAGCGCGGCCTCTATTCCATTCCTAGCTACTTCGGTATCGCTAAAGCACTGAAGCTGGCCAGAGTGTTCCATATTGTGACGATTGCAGGGTTTATCGGCCTGTTCTTTGTGACAAGCCTGCATATTTGGTTTGCGGTCGGCGTTGTCATCGCAGCTGCGATTTTGATTTATGAACACCGTCTCGTGTCACCCAACGATTTATCAAAGTTAAATACGGCGTTTTTCACGATGAACGGAGTTTTGAGTGTGGTCGTATTCTCGTTTACGATCCTTGATTTGGTGATGAGATGAGAAAGGTATTTGTTGTCGGAATTACGGGGGCGAGCGGTGCTGTATATGGTGTGCGCCTCGTACAACAACTGCTCCTTCATGACTATAAAGTGCATATGATCGTGACAGAAGCTGGCTGGCAGGTTTTTCACGAGGAATTGGAGTGGGACACGACAGATCGGAACGCCGTGCTTGCGGAGCATTTTCCGCAGGTGAGAGGAGAGCTTCATTACCATACGCTGCGTGACTTTACGGCACCTGTGGCGAGCGGTTCATATCGCAGTGATACGATGGTTATCATTCCGTGTTCAATGGGAACGTTATCGGGCATTGCACATGGTGCGTCGGGCAATCTGCTTGAGCGAGTAGCGGATGTCATGCTTAAGGAAGGCAAAAAGCTTGTGATCGTACCGAGAGAGACGCCGATGAACGTCATTCAGCTTGAAAACATGACAAAGCTGGCGCAGGCCGGTGCGCGCATCGTGCCGGCTATGCCTGGATATTACCACAAGCCGCAAACCATGGATGATCTGATTAACTTTGTAGTAGGCAAGGTATTGGATACACTTGATGTTCCGCATGATTTATTCCGCCGTTGGGGAGAGTGAAATCGTGTCTACAATGAAAATCGGTAAAATTACCTTTAGCAACATCATGCCTATTTATCATTTTTTTCGTACGGATCAGTTCCATGAGCATCAAGTGGAATTAATTCCACAGGTTCCTTCGCAGCTTAATCGTGGAATGGCAGCGGGAGAGATTGATATGGGACCGATTTCTTCGTTTGAATATGGTCGTAATTATAAAAAATACGAAGTGCTTCCTGATTTATCGATCAGCTCTAAAGGAAAGGTACGCTCCATTTTTCTTTTCTCGAAACGTCCAATTGAAGAGCTGAAAGAAGCCAGTATTGCGCTGACAGACAAATCAGCGACATCGAATAATCTGCTCAAAATCATATTGGAGAAGTTCTATCAGGCTTCCCCGACTTATGAAGAGATGCCTGCCAATCTTGACAAGATGATGACCACATATGATGCGGCGCTGCTGATTGGTGATGATGCGCTGCTTGCGTCTTGGAATAATCCTGGCTATTATATGTATGATCTTGGGGAATTATGGTATCAGCATACCGGTCTATGGATGGTGTTTGCTGTTTGGGCTGTACGGCGCGATGTGTCGCTTCATCGGCCTGAACTTTTGCGCAGTGTACACAATGAGTTTTTGCGAAGCAAACGCAAGGGATTTGCTGAATTAGATGAGGTCGTAGCGCAGGCGAAGAAGGAATTCGGTGCAACAGCGGAATTTTGGAAAATATATTATACCGGGCTGTCGTACGATTTTACCCCAGAACACAAGCGAGGGCTTGAGTACTATTATGCGTGCGCAGCAGATATGGGATTGCTTGCGGAGCCTGCGACAGTGGAGGTTTTTAGCACGGATTCCGGGCAGTCGGCTGGATAAGCCAGAGAGAAGAACCAGTTGGGTGGATCATAATGAAACTAACAGATATTTTTTGGCCGTTCCGGTCGGACATGAATTATATCGAACGTGAGTTGGACAGGGCTATCGATACGACGGAGCCTGTACTGCAGAAGACGTCGAGTCATTTACTTAAGGCGGGGGGAAAGCGCATTCGTCCTGTCTTTGTGCTGCTGGGTGGTAAGTTTGGCAGCTATGACATTGAACGGCTTAAGTATGTAGCAGTTCCGCTTGAGTTGATTCATATGGCAACGCTTGTCCATGATGATGTAATCGATAATGCTGAGCTTCGACGTGGGAAGATGACGGTAAAATCAAAATGGGACAATCGAATTGCCATGTATACGGGCGATTATATTCTCGCTCGTGCGTTGATGCTGGCAACAGAGCTGCCCAATCCACAGATTCATAAAATCCTATCGCGGGCGCTTGTTGATCTGTGCATTGGAGAGATCGAACAAATTCGTGATCTGAATAATTGGGAGCAGAACCTGCGCCAGTATTTGCGGCGTATCAAGCGTAAAACAGCCCTGCTAATCGCCATTAGCTGTCAGTTAGGAGCGCTTGCGGCGGGAGCCGCGCCAGAGGTTGTGCGTAAGCTGTATACGTACGGTTACAATGTAGGCATGGCGTTTCAGATTACCGATGATATTTTGGATTTTGTAGGGGAAGAGAAGAAGCTTGGAAAACCTGCGGGAAGCGACCTGCGCCAAGGAAACATTACACTTCCGGCCCTGTATATGTACCATAAAAGCAGTCATGCTGCCCAGTTCCGCGCATTGGCGAGAGAAAATCGAGCAGATGAGATGATTCAAATGATCCGTGAGGGGGAAGGGATTACTGTTGCCCGCAAGCTGGCCGACCGGTATTTAACCCGTGCCTCACAGGCGTTGGATGAATTGCCGGATAACCGGAATCGGGATGCCCTGCTTAAAATCGCCCGTTTTATTGGTGAACGACAATTTTAAGCGAAAGTTGCAAATGTACCCTGAATTTGTTAAAATTTTCGTTGTGTGCTAACACAAGATACATAGCAAGACAACTATAAAAAATAACTGGAGGTTATAATACATGGCGAAACAACGCACTTTTATCATGGCAAAACCAGACGCTGTACAGCGCAATCTGATCGGTGACATCATGCAGCGCTTTGAACGTAAAGGATTCCATTTAATTGGCGCAAAATTAATGAACGTGCCACGCGAGCTGGCAGAAGAGCATTACTCTGAGCATAAAGAGAAGCCTTTCTTTGGTGAGCTTGTGGATTTCATCACATCCGGCGCAGTGTTTGCAATGGTATGGGAAGGCGAGAATGTAATCGCAACAGCTCGTAACATGATGGGTAAAACAAATCCAGCAGAAGCTGCTCCAGGAACGATCCGCGGCGACTTTGGCATCAGCATGGGCATGAATATTATCCACGGCTCTGATGCTCCGGAAACGGCTGAGCGTGAGATCGCGCTTTGGTTTAAAGAAGGCGATCTGCACCAATACGAAAAAACAATTAACAAATGGATCTAATTTTGTTACACAGGCGATGAAAGTCGCTTCGTATAGCGAGGATAGAGCAGGTGAGAGCATGATGCTTTCGCCTGCTTTTTTTGCGGCTGAGCTGGCGCCTTACTGCTAGAGGGATGGAGATTTCGTGAAAAGGCAGGAGAAAAAGCGCGTGTCGCGAATACTATTCTAGTAATGTTTGTGAGGAATAGAAGGGGATAATGTGATGGAAGACAGAGATTTTGTACTTTTTATTGACAAAGTAAAGCGTAAAACAGGTATTGATCTGGCACTGTATAAGGAAGCGCAGATGAAACGCAGATTGACCTCGCTGCGCACGAAGAGAGGCTTTAACACGTTTGAGAGCTTTTTTGAAGCGATGCTAAAAAATCCGGAATTGTTCAATGAGTTCTTGGATCGCATGACGATAAATGTATCGGAATTCTTTCGCAATCCGAGTCGCTGGGACGTGCTGGAGACAAAGATTCTGCCGCGTCTACTAAAAGAGCGTGGAAAAGTAAAGTGCTGGAGTGCCGCCTGTTCTACCGGCGAAGAACCCTACTCGCTTGCGATGCTGTTGTCACGCTTTATGCAACTGCGCGAGATTGATATTACAGCTACCGACATTGACGAAGGAGCGATCGCAAAAGCGAAGCGCGGCCTATACACAGAGCGGTCTTTACAAGATGCCCCGAAAGATTTGGTGGCTAAGTATTTCAAAAAAGACGGAATTATGTATACTCTCTCTGATGAGATCAAACGTCTTATTACATTTAAGCGGCACAATATGCTGGCCGATTCGTTTGATAAAAATTTTGATCTAATTATTTGCCGCAATGTAATGATTTATTTTACAGAAGAAGCGAAGAATGAGCTGTATCACAAATTTGCCTCCTCGCTTCGCTCAGGCGGCGTGCTGTTTGTGGGCAGTACAGAACAGATTTTTCAGCCGCAGCAATACGGATTTGAACCGGAGGACACGTTCTTTTATCGCAAGATATAAAATTCGTATAAAAGGTCTGCAAAAACGCTGCATGAATGGTATGTAGCGTTTTTTTCTGAATTTTAGCTAGGATTTTCTCGGAGGCTATACTATAATAGCACTTAAAAAATGAAACGACTGTCGGATAATCAGGCAGTTGCGTTTTATTCTAGGAGCAAGCAGACACGGAAGCGGGAGATAAGATGCATCGCGCTTTCCGAACAAATACAGAAGAGGGTGGAGAAAAAGATGCGCTATTTAACAGCAGGAGAATCACATGGACCACAATTAACAGCAATTATCGAAGGAGTGCCTAGCAATCTGCCTCTTTCCGTAGAAAAAATTAACGAAGAGCTTTTGCGCCGTATGAAAGGGCATGGCCGCGGACGTCGTATGCAGATCGAAAAGGATCAGGTGAAGATTGTAGCAGGTGTGCGTCATGGTAAGACAACGGGTGCACCGATCTGTCTTGTAGTGGAGAATAAGGATTGGACCCACTGGCAGAATATTATGAGCCCTGAGCCGGTAGAGGAAGGCGAAGACAAGCGCCGTGTTTCACGCCCGCGTCCGGGACATGCAGACTTAAACGGCGCTCTGAAATACAATCAGCGGGACATGCGCAACATTCTCGAACGCTCAAGCGCTCGCGAGACAGCAGTTCGCGTAGCGGTAGGTGCGGTGGCGCGTCAGTTATTAGAACAATTCGACATTATTGTCGGAGGTCACGTTCTACGTATTGGCGAAGTGGAAGCAAAGCAGATGGATGTGAGCCTTGAGGACATGATGCGAATTACGGAAGAGTCGCCGGTTCGCTGTCTTGACAGTGAAGCCGCACAGAAGATGATGGACTTAATTGATCAGGCAAAAGCGGATGGTGATTCCCTCGGCGGTATTGTAGAAGTCATCGCGCAGGGTCTGCCGGTTGGGCTTGGCAGCCATGTACAGTGGGACCGCAAGCTTGATGGAAGGCTCGCTCAAGCGATCGTGAGCATCCAGGCATTTAAAGGCGTGGAAGTGGGCATTGGATTTGAAGCGGCGGCACGCCCCGGTTCGCAGGTGCATGATGAGATTGTTCTTGATGAGCAGGGACGCTATACCCGCAGCACAAATCGTGCAGGTGGTTTAGAAGGTGGTATGACAACCGGGATGCCTGTAGTTGTACGCGGTGTTATGAAGCCGATTCCGACATTATACAAGCCGCTTGGCAGCATTGATATCGATACGAAGGAGTCATTTGCCGCAAGTATCGAACGCTCGGACAGCTGCGCTGTGCCTGCTGCAAGCGTTGTGGCAGAAGCGGTCGTATGCTGGACATTGGCAGATGCCTTGTGTGAGAAGTTTGCCGGAGACTCGCTCGAAGAGATGAAGGCTAACTATGAGAGCTACAACCAACATGTGGAGAGATTCTAAGTGATGAAGCAGCTCACGGTAGAACTCGGAGAACGCACGTACCCGATTTGGATTGGGCCAGGCGTGCTGGAGAGACTCCCACATTTGCTAGCCGAGGCGGGAATCGATAATGGTCGCAAGTTGTTTATTGTAACGGATGAACATATAGCGTCCCTGTACTTAGATAGGACAGAGTCTGTGCTTCGCAGCGCCGGGTATGCTGTGTATCATCATATTGTGGCGGCAGGAGAGAAAGCGAAAAGCTTGTCTGTGTATGAGCAGATTATGACGCAGGCATTAGAATCGGGCTTGGATCGAAAATCAGCGTTTTTGGCGCTTGGCGGTGGGGTTGTCGGAGATCTTACAGGGTTTGTCGCGGCGACCTATATGCGCGGCGTTGATTTTGTGCAGATTCCAACAACATTGCTTGCCCATGATAGCAGTGTCGGCGGCAAAGTTGCCGTCAATCATCCGCTTGGAAAGAATATTATCGGCGCATTCCATCAGCCGCGTCTCGTCGCGTATGATACAGCCCTTCTGCGCACGCTTCCTCCACGCGAAGTGGCCGCGGGATTCTCAGAGGTGGTTAAGCATGGCTTAATCTGGGACGAGGCGTTTGTAACATGGCTTGAACAGAATGCAGAAGGACTTCAGAACTTCGATGATGAACTGCTGCAGGAGGCATTGCTTCGAGCCTGCAGCGTGAAGGTTGCTGTCGTATCCGAGGATGAAACAGAGCAGGGCTTACGCGCCATTTTGAATTTGGGCCATACGTTTGCTCATGCATTTGAAGCGTTATGCGGCTATGAGCGATTGAATCACGGTGAAGCGGTGGCGATTGGAATGGTTGCGGCTGCGCTGCTGGCTGAGAAGCTGGGCATGGCTGCACATATTAGCGAGCGTACACGCCGTGTTCTGGCCAAGTATCGACTGCCAACTGCATTGCCTTACGCATTGAGCGAGGATGATATTATCGAGACGATGCGGCGCGATAAGAAGGGAGAAGGCGGCAAGCTTGTATTTGTGCTTCCTGTTGCCATTGGCGAAGTAGAGATTAGAAAAGGTGTGGATGAAGAGGCGGTACGTGATGTATTGCGCGTACTGCAAGAAGGAGGAGAAGCATAATGGCAGTTCGGGGAATTCGTGGTGCAATTACTGTTGCTGCGAACGAAGAGGCTCTTATTCTAGAGGCGACGGAGCGATTGATTCAGCAGATTATCGAGACCAATGAGATCGAAGCAGATGATGTGGCAAGTGTGATCATCACGGTAACAAACGATTTGAATGCGGCATTTCCTGCGCGTGGTGCACGTGCAATTCCTGGCTTTGATCTGGTACCGCTTATGTGTTCGAATGAAATCCCTGTGCCAGGAAGCCTTGAGAAGTGCATCCGTGTGATGATGCTGGTGAATACAGAGAAGGCGAGCCGCGATGTTCGACATGTCTTCTTAGAAGGTGCGGCAGCCCTGCGTCCCGATCTGAATCCGCACGTGAAATAAATACGGAAGTAGTTGACAGCGAGGCAGAAAGCCGCTATGCTGATAGCAACCGTAACAGATTGAGTTGAGAGTTTGAGAGCGAGAGAGCAGAGAAAGTTTTAGTTGAGAAGAGCAGAGCCTGAGAAGAACGATAATCTGTCGATAAGTGTGTACGGAACAGATCATTCGCGTCCAGGGCTGTGTATAGCCCTGGATTTTTTATATTCTTCTTTAGGTCCTCTTTCTTCCCTGACGAGAGGAGAGGTGACAACCCCTATGTTTACCCCATCACTTGCTGAGGCACGCGAACTGGCCTCACGCTATAATTTTATTCCCGTTTCGTATTCTTTTTTGGCTGATCAAGCCACCCCCATTCATTTATACCAGAGTGTACGCAGACCGAATTCCTTTCTTTTAGAAAGCGTAGAAGCTGCAAGTCGATTTGGCCGCTATTCTTTTATTGGTCTTCAACCATTTCTCACATGCCGTGTACAGGATGAGAAGCTTGAGCGCTCTTACCGCTCAGGGCAAAAAGAGATCGTAGATGGCAACCCGCTCGATGCGCTGCAGGATACGTTGCGTCGTTTTCGAAGCCCGAAGCTTGCCGGTTTTCCTCCATTTACCGGCGGTGCCGTTGGCATGCTTGGTTATGACACCGTCCGCTTTGTTGAAGAGCTGCCCAAAGCGGCACACGATACACTGCAGGTAGATACGATGCATTTGCTTTTTGTTGATGAAGTTATTGCTTATGATCATGTGAAGCAGGAAGTTAATGTCATCGTCAGCATCCAAGCTGATGAAGCGATGACAGACGAAGAGTTTGCTTCAGCATACGATACAGCCTGCGGACGCATTCGCAAGCGTGTTCGCGAGATTTCCGAGTCGGAAGCGCGGGCGTTTGCTAGGATCGATAACATTCCACAGGAGGGGGCTCCGCTTGCAGTCACAAGCAATGTGACACGAGATGCATATACGAGCATGGTGGAACGGGCTAAGGAATACATCGCAGCAGGAGATATCTTCCAGGTCGTATTGTCTCAGCGATTTGCTGTAAATCATACCGCGGACCCGCTGCTTGTGTACAGGATTTTAAGACTCACCAATCCGTCCCCGTATATGTATTATTTTGAGATTGACGGGGTAACGGTAGCCGGTACATCCCCAGAGCTATTGGTCAAAGTGATTGACGGTACAGCAGAGACGAGACCGATTGCAGGAACGAGGCGTCGAGGCGTTGACGAGGCAGAAGATGCTGCGTTAACTGCTGAGATGCTTGCCGATGAAAAGGAATGCGCCGAGCATCTAATGCTGCTGGATTTAGGACGCAACGATATCGGGAGAGTGGCTCGCTACGGAAGCGTAGAGGTAACGCAGCAGATGGAGGTTGAATACTATTCTCGTGTGATGCATATGGTCTCGCATGTTCGCGGTACACTCGCTGCAGAGAAAGAACCTTTCGATGCGCTGACCTCCTGCTTCCCGGCAGGAACGCTATCAGGTTCACCAAAGATTAGGGCGATGGAGATTATCGCCGAACTTGAAGGCGAAGCACGTGGGTTCTATGGAGGTGCTGTCGGGTATTTCAGCTTCGATGGCAATCTCGATTCCTGCATCGTTATTCGCACGATTGTATTTAAAGATGGAAAAGCATACGTACAGGCGGGCGGCGGCATTGTTGCCGATTCTACGCCGGATGAAGAATATGAAGAGTCAAGAAATAAGGCGCACGCGATGCTGCACGCGTTGAGCTTAGCTGAGAAAATGACGAGCACAGAGGAGATGAGAGCGCATGTTTAAGCAATTGCTAGAACAGGTGGCACAGGGAGAATCGCTTGCACGAGAAGAAGCACGTGAGGCGATGCGGCTAATTATGGAAGGGGAAGCGCAGCCCATTCAGATCGCAGGTTTTCTAACGGCATTGCGCATGAAGGGCGAGACCGTTGACGAAATCATCGGGTTTGTAGAGACGATGCGTGAGAAAGCGATGAGTCTTAATACGAACGGCGCGGGGCTGCTTGATACGTGCGGTACGGGTGGTGACGGCGGCGTTACTTTTAATATCTCAACAGCGGCGGCGCTGGTGGCGGCTGCCGGTGGTGCACGAGTCGCCAAGCACGGCAATCGGGCCGTTTCTAGCAAAAGCGGCAGTGCGGACGTATTAGAAGCACTTGGGGTTACAATTACGACTACACCGGAGTCAGCGGTTCGCTGCCTTGAAGAAACCAATCTTTGCTTCCTATTCGCGCCGCAGTATCATCAGGCAATGAAGCATGCAGTAGAGCCTAGGAGGCAGTTGGGCTTTCGGACGGTATTCAATCTGCTCGGCCCGCTGACTAACCCGGCGCGGGCAGATCGGCAACTGCTTGGCATCTACGATAAGAATCTCGGTTCGAAAGTAGCCGAAGTGCTCAGTGAGATGGGGGTAAAGCGCGCTCTTGTGGTGGCGGGAGCTGATGGACTGGATGAGATTAGCATTAGTGCTCCGACACACATTGTTGAAGTAGACCACGGAACGATTACTTCGTATACGGTTCACCCTGAAATGTTTGGATTATCTTCTTATCCGCTTGCGGCTGTGGCGGGCGGCGATGCGAGGAAGAATGCCGATATTGTGAATCGTATATTGGACGGTGAGCGGGGTGCTTATCGCGATATTGTCGTATTGAATGCTGCTGCTGCCTTTTATGTAACGGATCAGGCTGCTTCGATTGCGGATGGTGTACGGTATGTAGAAGAACTTTTGGATACGGGAGAAGCCAAACAAAAGCTTGAACAGTTGGTGAAGGTAACGGGAGGAATGAGCCATGCTTCGTAATATTGTCGCACAAAAGAAAAAAGAAGTGGAGCAGTTATATACGCGCACATCGATTGCTGAATTGGAGCACTGCATTGCCACGCTTCCTCCCTGTCGTTCCCTTGCGAAGCGTTTTGCGGAGCGGAGCCGTACGGTCGGAGTTATCGCAGAGGTGAAGAAAGCATCGCCTTCGCGCGGCTTGATTCGTGAGCCATTCGATCCCTTGAGCATTGCGCGGGATTATGAAGCAGCAGATGTGGAGGGCATGTCTGTATTAACGGATGAGACATTTTTTCAAGGAAGCATAGAATACTTACGTCAGATTAGGGATGCTATGCAAAAGCCGATTCCTTTGCTGCGCAAAGATTTTATCATTGACCCGCGGCAGCTCTATGAAGCACGTGCGTATGGAGCCGATGTCGTACTCCTGATTGCGGCCATCCTTGACCGACGGCAGCTGCATGCATTGGCAGAGGAGGCACGTGCATTGGGGCTTGAGACGCTGGTAGAGGTGCATACAGCCGAAGAGCTTACGGATGTGCTTGATACGATCACACCGGATTTGCTAGGTGTTAACAACCGGGATTTGAAAACATTCCAAACATCGCTTGAGACAACTTTTGCGCTGCTTGATGATCTGCCTGATTCTTTCGTGACGATTAGCGAGTCCGGCATTCACTCGTCAGAACAAGTCAATCAATTGGCGCAAGCTGGAGTAGATGGCATACTGGTCGGCGAGCATTTTATGCGTCAGGCAGACATCGAGCAGGCCGTGTATGATTTGGTCGGTTCCACAAGACATGTGATGGAGGAGTCGCGCTGATGCGGCCGATCCTTAAAATCTGCGGCATTACAGAGATAGCTACGCTTGAAGAAATGGATGAGGCGAATCTTCCCATCGATCAAGTGGGCTTTGTATTCGCAGCGAGCCGTCGAAAGGTTAATTTTGAGCAGTGGAGGGAGCTTGCTTCTTATGTGCCGCAGACAGCGCGTGCCGCCGGGGTATTTGTTAATCCTTCGCTCGCAGCGCTGCATGCCGCATTTGAAGCGGCACCGCTTGCTGTTGTACAACTGCACGGCGAAGAAGACCCTGCCTTTTGTAAAGAGATTCGACGCACGTTTGGTTGTCAGGTAACGAAAACATTCAGCATCCGCGAACAAGACACAGAGCTTCTGTCCACAGCGCTTGCAGCGTACGCTGGGTGCATTGATTATGTATTGCTAGATACAGCCGTTGGCACACAGCTTGGCGGTACAGGCAAGGCATTTGCATGGGAGCGTATAACCCCGTACCAGAAATGGAGCAGAGCACAGGGCGTTCCGCTGCTTGTCGCGGGTGGTGTGCATGCGAACAACGTAGGTGAATTATTGGAAAAGCATAGACCCGATGGCGTTGATATTTCAAGCGGAGCAGAAACGGACGGGCATAAGGATATAAACAAAATACGCACAATTATCGAGAGGATGAGCGAGTATGAGCAGAGCACAGTTGAGTAGAGAGAGTAAAGGAAGATTCGGACCATTCGGCGGACGGTATGTACCAGAAACGCTGGTTAATGCACTTGATGAGCTGGAGGAGGCATATGAGCAGGCATTGCAGGATGAAGCTTTCAAGGCAGAGCTTGCGGATTTACTTACGCAGTATTCCGGGCGTCCTACACCGTTGTATTATGCAGAGCGGCTGACGGAAAAGTTGGGTGGAGCACGCATTTATTTAAAGCGGGAAGATTTAAATCATACGGGTGCGCACAAAATCAATAATGCAATTGCCCAAGGGTTGTTGGCAAAGCGGATGGGTAAGCAGGAGATTATTGCTGAAACAGGTGCAGGACAGCACGGCGTGGCAGCGGCTACTGTAGCAGCGCGTCTCGGTCTGCAGTGCAAAGTGTATATGGGCGAAGAAGACATGAAACGCCAGAAGCTGAATGTATTCCGAATGGAGTTGCTTGGTGCGGAAGTCGTACCGGTATATTCCGGTACGCGGACGCTTAAAGACGCCACCAGCGAAGCGATCCGCACATGGGTCAGTGAGGTGGATACCACATTTTATATGATTGGTTCTGTAGTAGGACCGCATCCATATCCAAAAATGGTGCGAGACTTCCAGCGTATTATCGGCGATGAGACCAGAGCACAAATTCTAAAAAGTGAGACGCGTCTCCCTGATTATGTCGTCGCCTGTGTGGGGGGCGGAAGCAATGCGATGGGAATGTTCTACCCATTTCTCAATGATACGGATGTCTCGCTGATCGGTGTAGAAGCGGCAGGCTACGGTATAGAGACCGATAAGCATGCTGCTACCATTACAAAAGGTACGCGCGGTGTCATTCATGGTACGATGACGTACCTTCTGCAGGATGAATTCGGCCAGATCATCGAACCCCATTCCATCTCGGCCGGATTGGATTATCCGGGGATCGGACCGGAACATGCGCACCTGCATAACAGCGGACGTGCTGCTTATCATGCGGTAACGGATGCGGAGGCGCTCGAGGCGCTGCGCCTTTTGTGCAGAGAAGAGGGAATCATTCCGGCGTTAGAGAGTGCACATGCGATTGCGGAAACGATAAAGCTTGCTCCCACGCTTGCACAAGATAAGGTTATTGTCGTTTGTTTATCGGGTCGCGGAGATAAAGACGTCACGCAGATTTACGAACGGGAAGGGGGCGCTCAGGCATGATTGAGACAAAAACAGGTACAGAGCGTATTGCAGAGGCGTTTGTTCATGGAGAACAGGCATTTATTCCATTCATTACAGCCGGATACCCAACGCCTGATGTGACGGTAGGAATTGCTCTAGCTTTGCAGGAAGCAGGAGCAGCGATTATCGAATTGGGGGTTCCATATTCGGACCCGTTAGCTGATGGCCCGACGATTCAGCGGGCATCGGCGCAGGCATTATCGCATGGTGTTACCATCGAGCGGACGCTTGTGCTTGCAGCGCAGATGCGTCAGGCAGGGCTTACGATACCGCTAATCCTGTTTACGTACATGAATCCGGTGCTGCAATATGGACCGGACCGGATTTTTAAACGAATGGAAGAAGCGGGAGTAGACGGCATTCTAATCCCAGACTTGCCAATGGAGGAAGCAGATGAGATTGACGCATTGGCTGAAGCATATGCTCGGCCGCTTATCTCGCTTGTCGCTCCTACATCTGAGCAGCGGGTAGGCATGATCGCATCGCAAGCGAAAGGCTTCCTCTACTGCGTTTCTTCACTGGGGGTTACCGGTGTACGTTCATCGCTTGATACAGGGGTGACTGCTTTCTTATCACAGGTGAGAGCGCATGCGTCTGTTCCTGTTGCCGTAGGATTTGGAATTTCTAGCGCCGAGCAGGCACAGCTTGTCGCTCCTCATAGTGACGGTTTTATTGTCGGCAGCGCCTTGATTGAGAAAATACGGGAAGCGGAACCGTATTTATTGGATGAGCTGAAGCAGGAGGAAGGATTTGATATAGTAAAAAAATTTGTACAACAGTTGCAATCTGGGGTATGATGAATGAAAAACAGTGAAAAATACAAGAGGTGAGAGAGAATGATTCCGAAAACCCGGATTGTGAACTTGCCTGTATATGAACCAGGCAAACCGATTGAAGATGTAAAGCGAGAGTTAGGGCTAACCGAGGTCATTAAGCTTGCATCTAACGAAAATCCTTTTGGCAGCTCGCCAAAAGTAAAGGAAGCAATCATTGCAGAGTTGGATCTGCTGCCGATCTATCCGGACGGTGCATGCTTGGAGTTGCGTAGTGCAGTGGCATCGTTCCTTACTGTAGAGGAGCAGAGTCTTATCTTTGGTAATGGTTCTGATGAGATTGTTATGCTTATCGCCCGTGCGTATCTTGAAGCCGGTGTGAATACGATCATGGCAGCGCCGACATTCTCCGTCTATAAAACAAATGCGGTTATTGAAGGGGCGGAAGTAATTGAAGTGCCTTGCATCAATGGAGCGCATGATTTAGATGCGATGGCTGCGCGTATCAATGAACAGACTCGTGTAGTCTGGGTGTGCAATCCTAATAACCCCACAGGGCTCATGATCGAAGAAGAGGAACTTGTCAGCTTCCTGGAACGAGTGCCGGAGCATGTACTGGTTGTGCTTGATGAAGCGTATGTAGAATATGTAAAAAGCACAAGCTTCCCCAAATCAATTGATTTGCTTGCTACCTACAAAAATATCATTGTGCTACGCACATTTTCAAAGATTTATGGTATTGCGGCGCTGCGTGTAGGATACGGGATAGCATCGCCAGAGATTGTCGATAAATTAAACCGTGTTCGTGAGCCGTTTAATGTTAATCATCTTGCCCAGAAGGCAGCGGTAGCTGCTCTTTCGGATCAAGAGTTTGTTTCTAGATGCCGCACTGCAAATGCGGAAGGGCTGGCGCAAGTATATGCGGAGTTGGATGCGCTTGGTGTCCCTTATTATCCTTCGGAGACGAATTTCGTATATATGATGCCAGAGAGAGCTTCGAAAGAGTTATTCGAGGAGATGCTGAGGCAGGGCGTGATTATTCGCGCGTTCCCGCAGGCGATCCGCGTAACGATCGGAAGCAGGGAACAGAACGAGAAAATGCTGGCCGCGCTAAAATCAGTCTTAGCTCCTGCAAGACAATAAGAACATCTATCGGATGTTTGCTTTTGCGGCCTTTTTTTAAGAGAGTGGAGGAGAAGGCAGAGGCATGATGGAGATTGCGATTTTGGGAGTAGGGCTTATCGGCGGTTCGCTGGCCCTTTCCCTAAAAAAAAATGAAGATGTACATATCACCGGATTTGATGTGGTAGAAGACAATTTACGCATGGCTCACTCACTTGGCGTTATCGATAAGGGAACGACCCATCTGGCCGAAGCGGTAGCGCAGGCTGACTATATTTTTCTATGTGCTCCTGTAGGTAAGCTACAGGAGTTGATTTCATTTTTGCGCTACACGCCGCTCAAGCAGGGAGCCGTTATTTCCGATACCGGCAGCACCAAGGTGTCCGTTATGGATCATTCGCATGGCTTTGCGCGTCAGGGTGTGTATTTCATTGGAGGACATCCAATGGCGGGGTCGCATAAATCAGGCGTAGAAGCATCGAATGATCGTTTGTTTGAAAATGCGTACTATGTGCTGACACCTGCTGTCGATACACCGCAGCAGGTGGTGGAAAACCTGCAAGCCCTGCTGGCACCGACGCATGCAAAGGTAATCATTATGAATGCACAGAAACATGATGAAGTGGTGGGGGCGATTAGTCATTTTCCTCATATTATCGCCTCGGCCCTTGTCAATCAGGTTGCCGCTTACAATAGCGAGGATGAGATGAACTGGTATCGCAGTCTCGCTGCAGGTGGTTTTCGTGACATTACACGCATCGCTTCCAGCAATCCGGGGATGTGGCGAGATATTTTATTGAATAATCGACCGGTGATGAAGCAGCTTGCAGAAGATTGGAAGCTGGTCTTAGACCGGATTTCTGATTTGATTGAGCGGGCAGACGGCAAGGGGATTGAACAGTTTTTCGCGGAAGCGCGTATTTTCCGGGACGGATTGCCGGAGAAGAAAAAGGGTGCGCTGCAGCCATATTTTGATTTGTATGTGGACGTTCCGGACGAACCTGGTGTGATTGGTCGAATTACGACGTTGCTGGGTGAGGAGAGTATCAGCATTACGAATATACGTATTTTAGAGACAAGAGAAGACATTCTAGGGGTGCTGCGTATTTCATTTCGCAGCCATGAAGACATGGAGGAAGCCAGCCGTATCTTAGAGAGTAGGGGATACGGAGTATATGATCGGGAATAGGGGGGGCGAATGTACAATGACGACTATTCAAGGCGTCCAGCGGATTAACGGGACGATTACGGTTCCAGGTGATAAATCGATATCACATCGGGCTGTGATGTTCAGCGCACTGGCGGAAGGAACGACAACAATCGAAGGGTTTCTTCCAGGAGCCGATTGCTTAAGCACTATCTCATGCTTCCGCAAGCTGGGGATTGTAATTGAGCAGGAGGGTGATAGGGTACGGGTAGAAGGCAAAGGATGGTACGGGCTTAAAGAGCCATCTGATATTCTTGATATTGGAAATTCTGGTACAACCATCCGCCTGATCATGGGGATTCTTGCAACCCAACCTTTTCACAGTGTACTCATAGGCGATGAATCTATCGCGCGCCGTCCGATGAAGCGGGTAACCGATCCGCTGCGCCAGATGGGTGCAGATATTGCTGGGCGGCAGAATGGAGAATATACACCTCTTTCCGTGCGAGGAGGTACGCTTAGAGGAATGGAATATCATTCTCCGGTAAGCAGCGCTCAAATTAAATCGGCTGTGCTTTTAGCAGGGCTTGGATCTGTAGGAGAAACGACCGTATATGAGCCTGAGTTATCGCGCGATCATACAGAGCGCATGCTGCGTTCCTTTGGAGTACAGGTGGAATCGTTTGCGGGCGGTGTGCGTGTACAAGGAGGACAGCGCCTTGTATCTCCAGGCCATATTCGTGTGCCGGGTGATATCTCTTCGGCTGCTTTTCCTCTGGTAGCCGCTGCGGTCATTCCAGAGAGCCATATCATTGTACAAAACGTAGGACTTAATCCTTCTCGTTCAGGTATTATCGATGTGCTTAAGGAGATGGGCGCGGATGTTGTGCTGCATAATGAGCGGGAAGAGGGCGGGGAGCCGGTTGCTGATATCGAAATAACCTATGCACCGCTCAAGGGTATAGAGATCAGTGGTGCCATCATCCCGCGCTTGATTGATGAAATCCCGATTATCGCTGTGCTTGCTACGCAGGCGGAAGGGATTACAGTTATTAAAGATGCAGCGGAGCTTAAGGTGAAGGAGACCAACCGCATCGATACTGTAGTGGCAGAACTGCGGAAGATGGGGGCACGCATTGAACCGACGGATGATGGTATGGTGATCTATGGGAAGTCTGCGCTAGTTGGTGCGGTATGCGACAGTCACGGAGACCATCGCATTGGTATGGCAGCCGCCGTCGCAGGTCTTGCCGCTGCTGGAGAGACAATGATAGTGAATGCGGAATCGATCAATGTATCTTTCCCGGGTTTCTTTTCAACGTTACAAGAAATTAGTAGATAAAGTGTTAAAAAAATAAAATAAGTCAGATAAATGGGTTGACTTTTACTAGAGAAATCATATAATTAGAATCATAGTATGGTTTCTCTCCACTCCTATCCATATATGGGAAATTCCCATGCCGCTTTGCGCTACGTGCCGAAGCGGATTTTTTTTTGTGTAGAGATTCTATTAAATCATATGAAAATATAAAAACCCCGAAGTGGTGCATGTAATCATTTCGGGGTTTTCGCGTGAAAATAATAGGGTCCAAGAATGAAAAGAAAAGTCTGAGCGCTCAGTCTGTACCATCACATCTCTCCCTGGTTTTATATATTTTTCTCTGTATATACAATCGTTGCTGTTAACAGTGTACTTTTTGACGGCAAGACATACGGTGTTTCATCACTGCGTTGATTAAATGATCGACTTCCTTGCTGGCTGCGAGCACCTTCTCATCACGTAAATTCTTGTTAGCCTGTATATAAAGAGTGTGCATCGAGTGCCGTTTTTCCCGGATTAACTGAATTAATCTTGTTTCCTCCACGGACTACCCCTCCTTACCCAGTCATCTGATGAGTTTTTTGACTCAGATGCTTTTCGTATTCAGTCACATCTATCATTGTAGTACCTCACAGTATTCTAGAAAAGCCCTAATCAATCGACAAATTATAACAGGAAAATTTCTGGACATGTTTTTTTCGACGCTGCATATGTATGGGAATAAGACAGGCACTTGTTTTTTCTTTAAATTTTCGCAGAGAGAAGAAGAATGTGCAGCAAATCTGTGAGGGGAGGGCGGGCATGCTTCTACGGTATGGAGTATTGTCACTTATTGCCGTTGCCGTTCTAGTCATAGTGAAAATCTGGTTGTTTCCTTACCTATTACATCGTTTATTTCCTGAAAGTGATACGGGCGCGCTTGTATATGAAATGCTGGTGCTTTCCCTTGGTGGTGTGACCCTTGTGCTGTACATGTTTTTAGGACATTACGGAAAATATCGGGCGTATTTGTCACGCCGTGCACAGATGGGGGTTGTTTTGTTTTTGCAGGCCCCCTTTTTTCTGCATGGATGGCTAAAAATGCAGGAGATAGCGCCGCAGAAGTATACGCTTCTGTATTCTTTTGCAGAAGGATGGTGCTCCCTGCTTGCTGAGCCTATTCGCCTACTTTTTTTTGTATACCCATGGACAGATGCGATTGCTGTGCTCGCCAGTTTTACACTTGTACTGCTGGGGAGATTCATTCGGAGTGAAGAGACAGCATTTTTTTATTTTATTCCAGAAAGGAAACAAACGGATGGAGGGCGATAGGATGGAATTTATTGTGCGCGGTGCGACCTTAGTCAATCCAGAGCGTTGTTTTACCGCTGACGTATGGATTAAAGATGAAATGATTCATTATATCCATGAACATATTCCACCAAAACCGCCGATAAAAGAAATAGATGGCAGCGCGTGCTATATGCTTCCAGGTTTTTTTCACTTTGGCACTTCGCTTGGCAGCCAAAGGATGAGTGTACAAGAATTAAAGAGTACACAGGAACAATGGTGCAAAAAAGGCATTACTTCGTATGTAGATGATCTTATGATCACGTATGATTCCAATTGGCGTACAAGGCTTGGTTATGAATTGGCGATGCATCATAATAGCTGGTTGGCCCATTGGACACGCCTGCGTGTTCCGTACCGTTCCATGAACGAATCACTTATCCGTGCTGTGCTGGCTCACCCTATACCGATGCTGGAGCTGATTTTCCAACCGTCTGAGCAGCCTGTAGGTTCGTTTTGGTCATTGCTTTTGAATGGATTTGCACGTCGCCGTAAAGCTCTTAAGCTCTCCTTTGCCGACGAATGTACGGAACGGGATAGGAAGCGGTGGATAGCGGAGCATCTGCCTATGCTTGTTTCTATGCTTGAATATAGAGGCATTCCGCTTGTGCTCGATGAGCGGGCGGACATGCTTGCCTGCGTAAATGAACGCAAAATGGCATGCAGCCGCTATATTACATGGGAAGTAAACCGAAATGCAGAGCTTTCTTATGAACGGAAGCAATTCGGGACATATGACATATCCTCTATCAATATGTGTAAGGCGGGAGTAGAGAAGGCTTTGCAGCGGTTGGTGAATGCAGCGTCCCGTCAACCAGCAAGATTATTTGGGGCGTATCCGCAAAAAGGAGCGCTTGTACCGGGGACGGAAGCAGACTTTTTTCTTATTGAGAAAAATTTCTTTGGAAATCCTGCAACTTTTTTGGCCCCTTCTTTCGTCTATACCAAAGGAAGAAGAAATAGGCATTTAATTTTTACGGAAACTGATACAAAAGTATGTAATATAGCTCTCTAACGGCGCTGTGTGATGACATCATAGAATAGTAGCGCAGACGGGGCGGAAGTCAACAGGGGGTAACAGATGATTAGCACCGATTCTCAGTTAATTCGCGAGATCAAAGACGGCCGGGTAGAATATTATGCAGAGATCATCAACCGATATGAACGAAGAATTCTTGCCTTTATCCTTCATATGCTCAAAAGTTATCATATGGAAGATATGGCGGAAGATCTGGCACAGGAGACGTTCTATAAAGCGTTTCGCAGCCTTCATTCGTTCCGCGATGCAGAAGCTTCGTTTTCGACCTGGTTATATACGATTGCACGCAACACCGTATTGAGCGAATTGCGGAAGAGCCGGAACTCTGAAGTCTATCTTGAGGATAGTAAGCAGCAACCAGCACGTATCGCCGAAGGTAAGTTGCCGGAACAGGAATTGCTGCGCACCGAACGGGTTTATCTTGTACGGCAGGCTATTAATAAACTGCCTGAAAAACAGCGTACGGCCCTCATTTTACGAGAATATGAGCAGCTTGATTACAAAGAAATTGCCCTAATCCTCGATTCTACGGTCAGTTCTGTGAAGTCCCTTTTGTTTAGAGCGCGCCACAGCATCAAGCAGCAGCTTGAGCCGTATATGTTTGATATGTCATTTGATGAAGCGGAAGGAATGAGATAGCCATGAACTGCAGAGCAGTCCGGGGGTTGCTTGCGGACTATGCAGAAGGCAAGCTCTCTGAGGCGTTAGAACAAGAGGTAGAGAAGCACCTTGAAACATGTGCAGCCTGCGAGGAAGAATACTCGTTTTACATAGAATCGAATCAGGCTCTGCTTCATTCTCCTATTTTGCCTGCCGCATATGAAGATACAAGCGTATCTAATAAAGTAATGGAGCGTATTTTACAGGAGAATAAATGGGCTGCTCCGGTTCCTGAGCGTGCAAGGGAGATTCCTGTTTCTACACAAAAATGGGTGACAGGATTGGCAATTGCGCTGCTTTTAGCCTGCTTTCTTCCGGTATTTATGCTTGGCAAACAGCTCAGTGAAGTGATGCAGCCAGATCCTTTTGAAGCGGCTACAGATATGGTTATATCTGCAGAAGCGCTTCCTTTTTCAACCGAAGGCGTGCGAAGAACACAGACAATTTCATACGGCGTGATTGCTACTGCATCCGAGCCTATCCCTTACCATCTGCCTCCAAAAGAGCAGACATCGCATGTTCATTATGGTTTGCTATCGGCATTGTTTGGTATACTGGTTATTGTGGTTAGTATGAGTTGGCTTTCACGCTTGAAAAAACACGCAGACTGACCGTTCCTTTTTGGACGGTTTTTCTTTTTGTTGGAGAGTGAACGGAAATAGGGAGGTTGTTTCATGAGGCAACAATGGGAGATGCAGCTTGAGAGAGCGATTGCATTGCTAGAAGCAGGAGATATTGAGAGCGGATTAATGGAACTTGGAGCTGTAGAAAAAAATCATCCAGATGATCCGGTACTCGGACTGCAGCTTGTGAATATTTATCATGAATTGGGCCATCATGATTCTGCCCTTGCTATATTGGAAAGATTGGAAGTGCGGCGCGGAGAGTGGGATGCTGAGATACAAAAAGAGATGAGTGTATACCGGGCATCCCTCTATATTGATTTAGATCGGCTTCAGGAAGCAATGGATGTGCTGCTGCCGATAAAGGAAGCAGGCACAGATGATTACCGTGTCTTTGCGTTGCTTGGCGAGCTGTTCCTTATTGATGGACTCACCGAGGTCGCCATCCGCTATTTTGAGAGGGCTGTGGAGCTTGCGCCTGATAATGAAGAGATTCAGTATCTATTAGGCAGGTTATATGCAGAGGAAGGCGAAAGCGAGCGAGCGATGGCGAAATGGCAGCTTCTTGAAGGTTTTGAGGAAGAAGCCGCAATCCTGCTTGAGAGGGCTCGCCTGGCTGCAAGGCAGGGAGATTTTGAGGCTGCGCTTGCGCTTTATGAAAAGATTGAAGACGATGAGGGGAATATAGAAGCGTTGTACGGCGCAGGAATGATGGCATATCAATTAGGGGACTGGCAGCGTGCCGTTCGCCATCTGGCCCGCTTAATTGAGCAGGATGCAGATTATATCTCTGCTTACTCTCTGCTTGCTGAAGCATTATGGAAGCTCAATATGAAGGAACAGGCTTTGGCAATTTATCAGCGTGCACTTACGATCCATGTGGAAGAAGAGAAACTGCTTGCGGGATATTTACGCTTGGTAATCGAACTTAGAAAATGGGATGAGGCAGAAGCCACGCTTGCGAAGCTTCGTGAAATAGACGAAGAAGACCCGGCGTATTGGTATTGGCAGGGACGCATGGCCGAGGCACAGGGCAGAGTACAAGACGCTCTCGCTTATTATGAACAGGTGCTCTCTAGTGGTGAAGCGGTAGCGGATGTACAACAGCGTTATCAGAATTTAATCCAGCATTAAAAGGAAGGGCAGGTATGTCGTAAGGATGGCATGCCTGCCCTTCTCTATTGATTATTTTCTTTACATAGAGGTATATGTTATTTTTCTTTCGGTCAATACTGGCAGATAACAGTATATCCTGAAAGGAGTAATCCGCTTGAATTTGGCTGATACGCTTGTCTATGCCGATATCCGACAACTCCATCAACTGGCTTCTGCTTGCGGACTTACATGCAATCGCCACTCCAAGCACGAGTTGATCCAAAGTTTGCACCGCCAATTAACATCCGCTGCATTTTGTCAGGACGTACATGGAAGTTTGGTATGGGAGGAGAAACGCTTTCTGCTTTCGCTCATATTTGAGAGGCGGAAAGAGTATTCCTATGAAGCACTTCTTAGTCGCGCGCGAAAGTCATTTAAGGAAGAGATACGATCTGGTGAGCACGAAAAGCTGCTGAATCGTATGCTGGTGAACGGTTGGCTGTTCCGTTTGCAGAGATCGTATGCGATCATGTATGTCATGCCGGATGATTTGCGCATAAAGTGGCAGGAGATTTTTGTAAAAGAAGTGAAGGATGCCGCATATGGTAATTATACGAAGCCCGCTCTTTATCGCGACGACACCCATGTTATGGTCTATGACCTGCAACAGCTGCTGGGCTACGTGCAGAAACACAAGGTTCCTTTGTCTAAAGAGGGAGTTATGCATCGCAAACAGCAGCAAAAAGTATTGGAACTCATGGCTGTATGTGAGAATTTGGTCGAGAGCAAAGAATGGCGTTTTGGATATGGCCGAAGATTCAGGAGCTATCCGGATCGTTTGGCGCTATTGTACGATTTTGCGTATCATCATCGGTGGCTTACAGAGGATGAAAATGTGCTGACGCTGACAGAAATGGGAGTAGAACAAATACAAAAGGGATTAAGAGAAGAGGTTGCAGAACAACTTGTCGCGTTCTGGCTGCTGTCGTATAGAAAAGCGATTCCTGTGATTGAGAGTTTGTGGAGATTTATTGCTGCCGTTTGCGATGAAGCATGGATGGAGGAAGCAAGTCTTATTCTGGCGCTTCAAGATTGGATTCGCCCCTTTTATTACGACACTGAAAAAGAGGTGATTCGCCGTCGGCTTCTGTCCATGATGGTTCATCTAGGCATATTGCAGCGTGGAGTTATTGCAGAAAGTTCTATTGTTTACACGGTTACGAACTGGGGTAAATCTTTAGTAAACAACACACCAAAATTGTAAATTAAGTAAGGACACATTTCGCGGACGAGAATATGATAAAGTAGCATCCATATTCTTCTCTGATACAGGAAGTTGAATGGGATTAAAACTGTATATTTCTGAATATTCAAACAAAGATAAAACGTACATGAACTGCACGTGTTAGCAAGCGAACCTAAAAGAAATCAAATAAGCGGTGCAACATCGAATGGAGGGAAAACAAATGGAAAAGCAAAAGCAAAGCATTGTAAATCCTTCGACACTGAGCCTGATGGCAGAAATGGTTCTAGATGAAGCTATTCGCAACTATCGAATTGATACACTTTATAAGCATATTGATGAGGCATTAATACAAGGCGATAAGGCAAAGTTCAAATCGCTGTCTGGTGAATTGAAGAAGGTGCTCGCAAGTAAAGAGAGCAAGTAGCAAACAAATAATGGATATGGTAAGCTAAAACCCGGAAACTCCGGGTTTTTTGTTGTTCGGAGTACACTAGCAAAAGAAAGAGGGATAGGCATATGCGTTGGAAGGTAGAAGATATGGAACAGTTGATTGGGATGGAAGAATATGTAGATACGCTTTTATACCCAGTAAGTGTATCTGGGGAAAATTGGGATGAAGGTTGGATTAAAGACCAATTTTGGCTTGAGAGGGTCTGCGGATATGCAGAAAGACAGTTGACAGGGCGTCTCTTTTTGTTCCAACCCTTATGTGTAGCAGGAAAACAAGAGAGGAACAGCCGGCTTACCCTGCAATTCATAGAGCAAAATATTCATGCATTATCTAGTCGTTTTCCCTATCATCTAGTCGTTACGAATGATAAATTCACTGCTGAAGAGATGAATAAAGAAGGTATTCATACCCATTTGATTTCGGCGCCTCCAGAAGAGAAAGCGGATACAAAAATATTTCTTGAAAAAGCGCTAAGCGAAAGCAATCGTATTCTGAAGCTTTGTGTCGAACATTGGCAAAAAATATAGGTGTTAAATTGTGAATATTGTATAACAATAAGTACAATGGCACGGGTAATGATAAGGTTTCCTCTGTTTCAAATTCTTGACAGTCTATAACCCTTCAATTATGATGGTTATGTCCTAGTAAAGATGTGTGGTAATGTGGCCGTCCGTGCGGACGTTATCATAAGGATAGGAGGTTAGAGAGCATGAGTGAACGTAACAACAAAGGGGTATCCAGAAGGCAATTCCTCAACTATTGTCTTACTGGAGTCGGCGGGTTTTTAGCAGCTGGGATGTTGGCGCCGATGGTAAAGTTCGCGATTGATCCGGCTTTGAAAAAAGCGGAGGCCGCTGGCGGAAAAGTTCCTGTCGCAAGCGTAGGCGATATTACCGAAGAGCCAAAAAGTATTAGTTTTAAAAAGAAAATTGTTGACGTGTGGACCGGCGAACAGGAGACTCCTTTAACAGCTTGGGTGTACAAGCAGGGCGATGAAGTGATTGCGCTTTCACCAGTTTGTAAACATCTGGGGTGTATGGTGAACTGGAATGGGGATGAGAAGCACAAAAACGAGTTCTTCTGCCCGTGCCATTTAGGCCGCTATGAGAAGAATGGAAAAAACATTCCGGGTACACCGCCAATGAAGCCGCTCGATCAGTATGACGTCGAAGTGAAAGACGGAAAAGTGCTGCTCGGTGAGGTTAAGCCAAACAAGATTGCAGAGGGGGCATAATGTAGCATGATCCGCAAATTGTATGATTGGGTGGATGAGCGTCTCAATGTTACCCCGATGTGGCGTGACATTGCGGACCATGAAGTGCCCGAGCACGTAAATCCGGCTCATCACTTTTCCGCGTTCGTTTACTGTTTTGGTGGACTTACATTCTTTATTACTGTTATTCAGATTTTGTCCGGTATGTTCCTAACAATGTATTATGTTCCGGATATCATCAATGCGTATGAATCCGTTAAATACTTGCAGAACGAAGTAGCATTTGGGGTTATCGTTCGGGGTATGCATCACTGGGGTGCTAGTCTAGTAATTGTTATGATGTTCTTACATACGTTACGGGTATTCTTCCAAGGAGCCTATAAGCGTCCGCGTGAATTAAACTGGGTTGTTGGGGTGTTGATTTTCGGCGTGATGATCGGACTGGGCTTTACAGGATACCTTCTTCCTTGGGATAACAAAGCGTATTTTGCAACCAAGGTAGGTATTCAAATCGCAGAGCAGGTTCCGTTTATTGGGGTATTTATTAAGACGCTGCTGCAGGGCGGGCCGATTGTCGGTGCCGAAACGCTGGCACGCTTCTTTGCAATTCACGTGTTCTTCCTGCCGGGTGCGTTATTTGCTCTGTTGGGTGCACACTTTATTATGATTCGGAGACAGGGAATCTCTGGACCGTTATAAGATGGAGTACGATCCATTGACAAGGGGGGTAATTCAATGGCAAAGCACGACAAGACGATAGAGTATGTCGGCGACTCACGTGTACCCGCTAAGAGAACGCCGAACATTGCTCCGTCTTATGCAGAGTTTCCGGGCAAATCCGAAGCGTTTTGGCCGAACTTCTTATTGAAAGAATGGATGGTTGCCGCGGTTGTTTTGATCGCGTTCCTTATCCTTACCGTTAGTCATCCTTCACCGTTGGAAACGAAGGCTGATCCTAACAATGCAAGCTACATTCCGCTTCCGGACTGGTACTTTTTGTTCTTATACCAATTGCTGAAATATCCATGGCAATCCGGTGAATGGGTTGTATTTGGGGTAGTGGTAGTGCCGGGGATTGCGTTTGGCGCATTATTGCTTGCTCCGTGGCTTGATACATCGCCGGAGCGCAAGCCGTCCAAGCGTCCGGTAGCGACGACGCTGATGCTTCTTTCTATCGTAAGTATTTTCTATCTAACATGGGCGGCCATTGACGAACACAATCGCCTGCATCCAAAAGCTGCTGGTGGGGGGGCTGGCGGTGCAGCCGCTGCAAAGCCGCCGGCTGATTTTAAACCGGATGAGATCTGGACGAAGCAAGCAAGCTGTCAGGGATGTCATGGTGGCAATATGGAAGGTGCGAACGGTCCTGCATTGTGGGATGTTGGAAGCCGTCTTGATGAAAAAGCAATTCATGATGTGATCGTAAACGGTAGAGGAACGATGCCGGCGGGCATGTTCAATGGTTCTCCGGAAGAACTTGACCAGCTTGTGAAGTATCTTGCCAGCCTCAAAGGTGATGGCAAGGGTGCAGCAGCTGGCGGTACTTCAGCTCCGGCTACCGAAGCGCCAAAGCCAGAAGGTGGCGACGCGAATAAAGGCGGCGAGAGTGCTGCTACGGTTCCTACCGGGGGCACAGCTGAAGAAGGCAAAACGCTGGCAAATCAATGTCTGGCTTGCCACGGTCAAGATTTAAAGGGTGGTATGGCACCAAGCTTGGCTGGCGTTGTCGATAAGCTGAAGCCGGAAGGTGTTGTGGATATTCTGAAGAACGGACGCGGTGGGATGCCGGCATTGGGCGCTACCTGGTCTGATCAACAGATGAGCTCCATGGTTGAGTATTTGAAAACAGTGAAGTAAGAGAAGAGCCAGACGGTCCGCCGTCTGGCTTTTTTACGTGAAGCAAAGTATGATACATATGGAGAGTATACATATAAAGGATGAACAAAAATGACAACAGCATGGAATTGGTTTATTGCTTCCCTTCGAGCCCCGTGGTTTCTCTGGACAATGATTATAATTAATGGTCTTGGATCGGCATATGGATTCATCTGGTATGCTTATCAGTTGGAGATGACATCCCCTGCGTTTTTGCGTATTTTTGTTCCTGACAGCCCGACAGCAAGCACCTTGTTTACGCTTGTGCTTATTGCGTTTCTTGTTGGACGGAGTATCCCGGGTCTTGAGGCGTTTGCTGCGGTAACGAACTTCAAATACGGCGTGTGGGCAGTCGCGGCGATTATAGGTGGAGCAGCGATGGGAGATCAGCTTAATTGGCAGCATTATATGCTGATGATCTCGCATGGGGGTATGGCGCTCGAATCTCTTTTATACGCGCGGTTTTATACGTTACGGCTCCGTCATATTCTCTATGTGGCGGCGTGGACACTTATGAACGACGTACTGGATTATACACTTGATATTCATCCATGGCTTGCGAACGAGTTGGAGCCGTACGATCATATTGTAGGCATTCTCACAGCAGGTTTAAGCGTATTCAGTCTTGTGCTGATTTATATGCTGACGCGTTTCTATCAGCGCAGAAGAAATTCATAAACATATCCTTGTCCTCTACTTCATACATATGTGGTAAGAAGGGGAGGACGAGTCGTGAAAAAAATCATGGTTCTTATGGGTGTTGTATTCCTCTGCGCGGTTCTTTATACGGTATGGTCTGTGTTAGACCAACGCGTCTTCTCCGCAAAAGTACCGGAGCAGACGATGTCAGTATATCAGAAGATGGACGTGCTATCGCAAGATGTGTATCAATGGACGAAAGAAGGGAAGTATGCGGAAGTCAAGGGAAAGCTTGAGGAACTAGGGCGCCTGTTTGCAGAAACAAAACCGCCTAAAGGCTTATCAATTGAAGCGATCAATGCATTATCAGATACGATTATTAAGGCCAAACGTGCGTTTACCGCAGCCGAAGCAGATCCAAACCGACTGCTCTGGCACGCTCTGCAGCTTCGGCTGTCGATTGATAGTTTGACGCATGAGAAGCAGCCTTTATGGAAGAACTACTATAGTTCCTATCAAGAGCATGTGAATAAGATGATGCTTCTATCAGCCAGTCGTAAACAGGGTGAGTTCTCGCGTGCCTTTGCACAAAATCTTCAATTATATCAAACGTTAAAGCCGGCACTTACCGTTTCCATCTCGATCCAGCAGATGGAGATGCTGCATTCGATTTATAGCTTTCTTTTACAGGAGACAAGAAAGGCGGATTATAACTGGGAAGCGATGGCGAATGCCCTGACTGAACTGAATCGGCTTGTTGATATTATTTTTATCGGTGAAGATCAGTCCACATTTGCACCGGGTATACCGCCGGAATCACCGCTTCTTATCATTTCGCTTTTTGCTTCTATTGTTCTTACCTCACTTGGCTATGTAGGGTGGAAAAAGTACCGGGCGGAGCAGGAAGCAAAAAAGCGCAAGCACAGGGAGCCGTAAGCGAAACGAAATAAAAAAGAAGCACGCACTAGCGCATGCTTCTTTTTTTGTTATTTCTGCAGCGGCTTTTTCTGCTCATCGAGTGTGAATCCTTCACCGAACACTTCGTGCACATCGTTAATAATAATGAAGGCATGCGGGTCTGTGCGGTGAACAAGATTTTTGAACCGAACAATTTCATTGCGGCTGACCACACAATACAGTACCTCTTTATCAAGCCCTGTATAGCCGCCTCGTCCCTTCAATAAGGTTGCGCCTCGTCCCATCTCCTGCATAATACGCTGTGAGATATCGACGGCATGATCAGAGATAATCATGATGGCTTTAGCGGCATAGGCCCCTTCCTGAACGAAATCAATGACGCGTGCCGCCACAAACAACGCCACGAGCGTATACATCGCCAGATCAAGGTTCAAATAATACAGAGACAGAGCGATAACGAAAATGTCAAAAATAAACATCGTTCGCCCAATGCTCCAGCCGATGTACTTGTTAACGAGTCGTGCCATAATGTCAACGCCCCCGGTTGTGCCGCCAAAACGGAAGACAATTCCAAGACCAAGCCCTACGGTTACCCCGGCATATAATGCGGCAAGCAGCGTGTCATTCTCCATCGGATGGCGAAAAGGCGAGAAAATTGTGAGGAAAAATGAGACAGCCACCGTTCCGATAATCGTATAAACGGCTGATTGCCGTCCGAGAAGCTTCCATCCAACGAACAGGAGCGGGATGTTTAACACCAGATTCGTAAGGCCGGGCTCCCAATCGAGTGTGTATTTCAACAGCAGGGTAATCCCGGTAATGCCGCCTTCCGCCAGGCGGTTGGCGATATTGAAATAGTTAATCCCAAAGCCCATAATCGCCGAGCCGAGCAGGATGGCTACAATATTACGCAGATGATACTTCATAATTGTCCTCCTGTAGTAAGTCCTGAGTTTCGCGTAGTACGTGCAGAATCATAGCTATTATACCGAGAAATTTGTCAATCTTCCACCTCTGCGGTAACATAAGAATGACATACCATATATATTGCTACAAAAGGGGGAGTTATCATGCCAGACGAGGCGAAGTCCATGACCATTGCTGAGATGCAGCGTACGGTCGACGAATATATTGGACAGTTTAAAGAAGGATACTTCTCGCCATTGGCTCTTATGGCTCGCT
The DNA here is from genome assembly GCF_041379945.2 of Aneurinibacillus sp. REN35. Lineage (NCBI taxonomy): Bacteria > Bacillati > Bacillota > Bacilli > Caryophanales > Paenibacillaceae > Aneurinibacillus > Aneurinibacillus baijiui. The sequence goes on from NZ_JBFTXJ020000003.1 coordinate 383,299, forward strand.
TAACAGAAGAAGCCGGGGAACTTGCGCGTGAAGTTAACCATTATTATGGCGAAAAACCGAAGCGAAAAGATGAAGCAGAGAATACAATTGATATGGAACTGGCAGATTGTTTGTTCATTCTTGTGTGCTTTGCCAACTCGCTCAATATCGATTTAGATAAATCATTTCACGCCATGATGCATAAGTTCAATACGCGCGATAAAGATCGGTGGACAAAAATCGACACCGAGTAAACGGATTGTACATATACTAGATACCATAGGCTAAACTGGGATGTGAGCCAATGGATACGGGGAAAAAGCTAGCGGGAAAACAATATGTAAAAGAAGCATATCGTGCATTGTTTGATCACGACTTTGCACGAGCGGTTCGTGCATTCGAGAAGGCAATTCAGTGCGAACCGACTAATGCGTCATACTATTTCAAACTTTCCGTTACATATGCAAGGAATCAGCAGTTGATACTGGCTATACGGGCAATTGAGCAGGCGTTGGTTCTAGATCAGGGAAACGAAAAATTTATGCTGCAGCATCAACGTCTCGTATGCCGCCAGGTAACGGAAGAAGCAGCGCAGTATATAGAGCAAGGAGAGATCCCTCAAGCGCTTACATTAAGCAGGCAGGCGATTGATCTAGATCCACTGTATGTACGGGCGCATTATATTATGGCCTATGCCTATTTTTTACAGGGCAATTACATTCAAGCGCGTAAAGCTGCCCGTCAAGCAGTGCGATTAGATCCTGAATCGGAACTTGCAAAGCGGCTGCTTGCACGCTGCAGAGAACAAGCGATGCTGGAGAAAAAATCAAAAAAGGGGACATAACAATGGAACAGATTCGTGTAGCAGTAGCGGGTCCGCGCGGACGGATGGGCTCAGAGGCGGTCAAAATGATTAGCAAGGATAATTCACTGCAGCTTGTCTGCGGTATTGATCCTAAATATGATGGGGAAGACGTTGGTGAGGTGATTGGAATAGGCAGCCTCTCAGCGCCTTTCGTGCCCGATCTCAGACAAGCCCTAGAGACGTATCGCCCGGATGTACTCGTTGATTTCACTACACCGCATGTTGTGAAGCAAAACATGCTGACAGCAATTGAGCTTGGTGTCCGCCCAGTGGTCGGTACAACCGGATTTACACCACAGGATATCGAAGAGTTAGACAAGCTGTGCCGGGAGCGGGAGATTTGCGGTATCATTGCGCCAAACTTTGCGATTGGCGCAGTCCTGATGATGAAGTTCGCGCAGGAAGCGGCCAAATACATGCCGCATGTTGAAATCATCGAACAGCACCATGATCAAAAGCTAGATGCTCCATCCGGAACTGCGGTAAAAACAGCAGAGATGATTCAAGCGGCACGCAATGAAATCAAGCAAGGTCATCCGGAAGAAAAGGAAACCATTGAAGGTGCACGCGGAGGCTATTACAATGGATTCCGCATTCATAGCGTGCGTCTGCCGGGCCTTGTTGCCCATCAGGAGGTAATTTTTGGTGCGGTTGGACAGACATTGACCATACGTCACGACTCCATTAATCGTGAGTCATTCATGCCGGGTGTCAATCTGGCAATCAAAAAATCAATGGAACATAAAGGTCTGATTTACGGCTTAGAAAATATCATGGTATAAAAGGGAGAGCCTAATGAATATCGCACTCATTGCTCATGACAATAAGAAAAGCGAAATGGTTAACTTTACAATCGCCTACTGTGATACGTTAGCGAACCACACTGTGTATGCCACCGGTACGACTGGAACAAAGATAATGGAAGCAACAGGTCTGACTGTTCATCGTGTGTTGTCCGGCCCGATGGGCGGTGACCAGCAGATTGGAGCCTTGATTGCCCAGGATGAGATGGACTTGGTCATCTTCTTGCGTGATCCTCTGACTGCCCAGCCGCATGAACCAGATGTAACGGCCCTGCTTCGTCTGTGTGATGTCCACAGTATTCCGCTTGCTACAAACATTGCAACAGCAGAAATGTTGATTCATGCGCTTGCACAGGGGAACTTTTCCTGGCGTGAATCTGTCCATAAATACAAAGGAGAGGATCGCACATGACTGAACAATTGCCGGAAGCGCTGTACGCACTAGCTTTTGGAGCCCATCCGGACGATGTGGAGATCGGAGCAGGAGGATTGCTCCGCAAATGGGCTAATGAGGGGAAGCGTACCGGTATTTGTGATCTCACATATGCTGAGTTATCGTCGAACGGCACGGTAGAGCGGAGGCAGCAGGAGGCAGCTGAGGCATCACGGGTGCTTGGTATTCATACGCGGCTTAATCTTGGGTTGCCTGATCGAGGGCTTTCTCCTAATAAGGAACAGATTGAAGCGATCGCTCACGTCATCCGCCTTTATCGTCCACGTATTGTATTAATGCCTTATTGGGAGGATCGTCATCCCGATCATGGAATGTGCAGCGTAGTGGTGCGTGAAGCGGTATTTAATGCAAAAATCCGCAAGTATGAAATCGAGGGTAAGGAGGCTGCGCCTGCTCATAGAGTAGAGCATGTATTTGCTTACTTCATTAACGGGCAGACCGAGCCGCAGTTTTTAGTTGATATTAGTGAAGAGATGGAAGCGAAGATGGCAGCGCTTGGCGCTTACCGTTCACAGTTTGAGAAGGCGCCTGATTCAGTGGCGACCCCGTTGACCGAAGGATATCTTGAACGGGTTCGGGCCAGGGAGTATGTGTTTGGTCAAGCTGGCGGCGTTGCATATGCCGAAGGGTTTGTCAGCCACACTCCGCTGTTGTTGAAGAACTTCCTATCATGAGAGGGAGCGAACGATGAAAATCGGAATTACATGTTACCCTTCCGTAGGCGGCTCCGGTGTCGTGGCAACGGAGTTGGGCAAGCTGCTGGCCGAACAAGGGCATACGGTTCATTTTATTACCTCAGGAATGCCGTTTCGTCTTGGCAAATACTACCGGAATATTTATTTTCACGAAGTGGATGTAAATAGTTATTCAGTGTTTCAGTATCCACCGTATGATTTGACGCTGGCAAGTAGGATGGCACAAGTCGCCCAGATGGAGAATCTAGATGTATTGCATGTCCATTATGCGGTGCCGCATGCGATTTCTGCTTATTTGGCCAAACAGATGGTAGGAGATCGTCTGAAGGTTGTAACGACGCTGCATGGAACAGATATCACTGTGCTTGGTTACGATCATACGCTTAAAGATATTATCCGTTTTGGAATTGAACAAAGCGATGCGGTGACAGCTGTCTCCCAAAGCTTGATTAATCAGACGCGTGAAGTGCTGCAGGTGGAAAAGCCGATTGATTTGGTCTATAATTTCATCGATAAAAGAGAGTATTATCCGCGTGATATGTGTGATGTGCGTGAAGAGTACGCGCCCGGCGGGGAAAAAGTATTTATTCATATTTCTAATTTCCGCAGCGTTAAGCGAACAGATGATGTGGTGCGTATTTTTCATCAGATTAAGCAGCAGGTACCGGCAAAGCTGTTGATGATTGGTGAAGGGCCTGAACTTCCTGTCGTTCGTGATCTAGCGGAGGAGCTTGGCTTGCGTGAGGATGTTATTTTTCTGGGGAAGCAGGAGGATATTGCCTGCGTGCTGTCCATGGCCGATGTCATGCTGCTGCCATCAGAACAAGAGAGCTTCGGACTTGTAGCATTGGAGGCTATGGCATGCGGAAAGCCTGTCATAGCAAGCGATGCCGGGGGGCTGCCTGAAGTAGTGTGTGATGGAGCCACCGGTTTTGTGCTGCCGATTGGAGATATAGATGGAATGGCTAGGAAGGCGATTGAGCTTGTCACGAATGAAGAATTGTATGAACGCCTCTCCCGCCAGTCGATGGAGCGCGCGTATCATACGTTTTGCCATAAAGAAATTACCCGTCAGTACGAAGCGATTTATCGGCGCGTACTGGCCGAAGAGACGTGTTCTAAGCGATGAATGAGCAGGTAATGAAGGCGGGCGAACACGTATTGTACACACTTGAGAAGGCCGGTCACACAGCTTATTTCGTTGGTGGATACGTGCGCGATACATTGCTTGGACGGCCTGTGCATGACTTAGACATTGCAACGTCAGCCAGGCCGGATGCGGTGATGGCCCTGTTTGCGAGAACCATTCCTACAGGGCTTGCCCATGGAACAGTAACGGTGCTTGAGGATGGTGTTCCGCTTGAAGTAACAACGTTTCGGACGGAGAGCGGATATGCAGACCATCGGCGTCCAGATGAAGTGCGATTTGTCACAGATATTGCAGAGGATTTGGCACGCCGTGATTTTACGGTAAATGCTATGGCACTTGACTTGCGGGGGAATGTCGTAGACCCGTTTGGCGGGCAGCAGGATTTGCAGGCCCGCTTAATACGGGCGGTAGGTCGCGCGGAAGAACGCTTTGCAGAAGATGCGCTGCGTATGCTTCGCTGCCTACGCTTTGCAAGTCAGCTTGGATTTACGATTGATCCATCTACATATGAAGCGATTTGTCATCAGGCTGCTGACATCGGCTATGTTGCGGTTGAGCGTATCAGTGCGGAATGGAACAAAGCGCTTGCGGGACTGTATCCGGACGATACAGTCACATATGCATGTGCAACAGGCCTTGCCGCACATATGCCCGGCATTAATCGGCTGCTAGAGGAGAAGCAGGTATTCAGCGCAGAAGAGAATGCGAAGCTGCGTGCTGCGCAGGGGCTTGTCCTGCGGTGGGCGTACCTGTTTCTTATCTGTGGACGGGAGACGGAAGTTGAGGCAATTCTGCGCACGCTGCGCTGTGAGAAGAAGCTCATCAAAGCCTGCCAGCAGACGGTTGCCCTGATGCTTAAAATGCAGGAATCTACTGCGTCGGACAAGCTTATGGAATGGCTGGTGGAGACCGGATTTGAAGCGGTATCTGCGGCATGGACATTATACGGAATCCAATCGGGAACTGAACGTCATATGCCCGACCTCTCGCATCTATATGAGACGATGCAGGTGCGTTCATTGCAGGAGCTGGCGATTAACGGAGCCGATTTGCAGCGGGAGATGAGAAGGCAGGGCGGCCCATGGATTCGAGATCTGCTGGTTCAGCTTGCGCTTCATGTAAACAAGGGGCAAGTGAAAAATGAGCAGCAGGCGTTACTACTCCGAGCGAGGATGATATTAGATGAAAATACGTGAAAGCTTGCTGCAGATGTTTAAGCAGGCACAAGATGAATTTCTTTCGGGAGAAGAGATTAGTCAGCGGCTGGGTGTTTCCCGTACAGCGATATGGAAGCATATTGAGGAGCTGCGGGAGGAAGGCTATGTGTTTGAAGCGGTACGCCGTTCCGGTTATCGTCTTCTCTCTACACCGGATGTAATGATTGCCGAAGAGATTAAAGCAGGTCTTGCAACACATACGCTTGGTCAGAATGTAAAGTACTACGCATCTATCGATTCCACGCAAAATAAATGCCAGGAGTTGGCCAAAGCAGATGCACCGGAAGGGACGCTTGTCGTTGCTGATCAGCAAATTGGCGGAAAAGGGAGACTTGGCCGGGTGTGGTATTCGCCGCCGAATACGAACATTTCAATGAGTCTACTGCTTCGTCCGCAACTGGAATTACAGAAATGCCCCCAGCTTACTCTGCTTACAGCGGTTGCTATTGTAGAGACGCTGCGTGAGTTTTGCGAGATCGATGCGCAAATTAAATGGCCTAATGATATTCTTGTAGGCGGCAAGAAGGTGTGCGGCATTCTAACTGAGCTGAATGCGGAGTCCGACCGTATTCATTCGCTTGTTATCGGCATGGGGCTGAATGTAAATACGCTTGCAGAACAGTTCCCGGATGATGTGCGTGATGTAGCAACATCACTGCGTATCGTCAAGGGAGAAGCGCTGCGCCGGGTGCCGATCATTCAGCAAATCCTTGAACGTCTTGAAGTGTTATATGAGCTGTATCTTGCAGAAGGGTTTGCACCGATAAAGGAACGTTGGGAACGTTTTGCGCTTACTACCGGTAAAAATGTAACCATTCGCACCCTACAGGGGTCGCTGACCGGATATGCGGAGGGAATTGATGAAGCCGGTGTGCTGCTTGTGCGCAAAGAAGACGGTTCGGTGACCAAGGTTTACTCAGCGGATGTGGAGATACACCCGTAACCTCATCAGGTTTCGACGTAAATATGCAAAAATCATTGCCTGTCTCCTCTTTTTCTGCTTATAATGAAGGTGTCAGGGTCGTATCCATAGGGAACGGCACCAGATACCTTTATTTGATGATAATTTGATAAGAACGGTACAATCCAAGTAATCTGCTCTGAGCCGATGAGGACCGAGACAGAGGGAGTCCATTGTTGCCATATTTACGTTTTTTAAATCATGGTTTCAGTACGCCTTCTCCTCTGTTGAAGGCGTTTTTATATGCCTTCATCACATGTTTTTTTGCCGCGTGGCTCAAAGTACAAGGAGGAAGGAAGATGGCAGGAAGTTCAATGGTTACAACAGCGTCTTTAAAAGAGATGAAGCAGCAGGGGAAACGTATTGTTATGTTGACCGCATACGATTATCCGGCTGCAAAGCTTGCAGAGGAAGCGGGCGTTGATATGATTCTTGTCGGGGATTCGCTCGGTATGGTCGTGCTCGGGTATGACTCAACGCTGCCCGTGACACTTGATGACATGGTTCACCATACGAAAGCGGTTACGCGCGGAGCCAAACGCGCTTTTGTCGTCGCGGACCTTCCGTTTCTTACGTATCACGGCACGATTGAAGATGCGCTGCGAAATGCCGGGCGCCTGATGCAGGAAGGACTGGCAAAAGCCGTGAAAATCGAAGGTGGAGCGGAGCTTGCACCATTGATTCGCCGCTGTACGCAGGCAGGTATTCCTGTTGTTGCGCATATCGGTCTTACACCGCAATCGGTGCACCAATTGGGCGGCTACAAAGTACAAGGCAAAACACCAGAAGCTGCGCAAAAGCTGCTTGACGATGCGCTTGCGCTTGAAGAAGCGGGTGCTTTTGCACTTGTAATGGAATGTGTACCCAAACAACTTGCCGCATTAATCTCACAAAAGCTATCCATTCCAACGATTGGCATCGGAGCTGGAGCCGGTTGCGATGGTCAGGTACTGGTATATCATGATATTCTGTCTTATGGCAGTGACCGAGTACCGAAATTTGTGAAGAAATATGCCGATGCAGGTTCCCTTATTAGAGAGGCCATTGCTCAGTATGCTGAGGAAGTGCGCAGCGGTGCGTTTCCGGCGGAAGAGCATACATTTACAATAAAAGAAGAGACCATAGAGAAATTATACGGAGAAGGGGTTCAGGTATGAGAACGGTTTCCTCCATTCAAGAGGTGCGGTCTTTATTAAAGCAGTCGCGTACAAAGAAGATCGGCTTTGTACCGACAATGGGATATTTGCATGAAGGGCATGTAAGCCTCGTCGATCAAGCAAAGAAGATGTGTGATATCGTCGTGATGAGCATTTTTGTAAATCCGCTTCAGTTTGGTCCGAATGAAGACTTGGCCAGCTATCCGCGCGATGTAGAGCGGGACAGTCAATTAGCCGCATCGCGCGGCGTAGATATTCTCTTTTTTCCATCGGTGGAAGAAATGTATCCATCAGGAAGCAAAACCCTTGTAGCGGTACGCGATATTACCGATGCATTATGCGGAGCTTCGCGCCCGGGACACTTTGATGGCGTGTCGACAGTCGTTACGAAGCTGTTCAATATCATCCAGCCTGACTATGCATTTTTTGGCATGAAGGACGCGCAGCAGGTCGCTGTTGTTACACAAATGGTACGGGATCTCAATATTCCTACCGAGGTGGTGCCATGTCCGATTGTTCGGGAGGCAGATGGGCTTGCACTGAGCTCGCGCAATGTGTATTTGTCTGCGGAAGAACGCAAGCAGGCACTTGTTCTTTCTCGTTCGCTTATGCGGGCCAAGGAGATGGTTGAGATGGGAGAGAGAAGCGAAGCGGCGCTTCGTGCAGCGATCGAATCCACGATTCAAGAAAGTTCGCTCGCACAAATTGATTACATTGAAATTCGCAGCTATCCCGATCTCGCTCCCTTAACAGAACTGCGGGGAAATTGCCTTATTGCGCTGGCGGTTCGATTCGGCCGTACGCGCTTAATCGATAATATTATGCTCGTTGCGAGCCAGGAGGAAGCAGCATGTTCCGTACGATGATGAAAGCAAAAATCCACCGGGCAACCGTAACGGAAGCCAACCTGAATTATGTAGGCAGCATTACGATTGACCGCGATATTATGGATGCGGTGGATATTCTACCAAATGAAAAAGTGCAGATTGTTAACAATAATAATGGCGCTCGCCTAGAAACATATGTGATTGAAGGAGAACGCGGTAGCGGGGTAATCTGTCTAAATGGTGCAGCAGCCCGCCTGGTTCAACCCGGTGATATCGTAATCATCATCGCCTATGCGATGATGAGCGATGCGGAGGCGAAAGAGTATAAACCAAAAGTCGCCATCATGGATGAAGGTAACCGTATTGTCGAAATGATCGGTGAAGAAATTCATGCGACAGTACTGTAAAACAGTGAGACTTATGGGAAGAGGAGCAGGACAAGCTGATGTCCTGCTCCTCTTCTTTTATGTTCCTGGGCTGCTTTTCATAATTTCCCGTTCATTGTGCCACACTGATACTAGATAAAGCGCTTGTAGAGGAAAAAACATACAAGAAAGGTGGCGGGTGGGATGCTGTTGTCGCATTATTTTGCCGCGTTAACGGACAAGATCTCGACAGTGAAAGCGCGTATGGCGGTGGCAGAAGAGGCAGAGCTTGCCATGCTGTATCAGGATGTTTTGCATCTGCGTCAGATCAGCGACATGATTGTAGAGGAATGGATCGGATTTGAAGAACAACTGATTGAAATCCAGCGGATGTTTGAAGGAGAAGCTGCCCGCGACCAAGTTGCCCCTTTAGCTTTGGAGGTGGCAGAAGAAGAGACGGCGCAGTCTTGGGACGAGCATAGCGAGGAATATATAGAAGAAATTTATCTGCCATATGCCCTAGCGGCTACGTTTCGTCAGGGACAGGGATACTTTATGCTTTCCATGTACAGAGAAGCGGTGGCCTCTTTTAACCGTGTACTTGAAGAAGCGCCCGATATTGCAGTAGCGAGACTTTATCTTGCCTTTGGCTTTCTCATGTCCAGGCGCTTTGATGTCGCATACCAGCAGTTCCGCTTGCTCGCCGAGACGTGTAATCATGCGTTCATTTGCGCCGCATCCTATAACGCGATGGGCTGCATTGCCGCCTTGGAGGGAAATCCTGAGCAGGGATTATCTTGGTTTGAACGTGCGCTGACCGCACTTCCTGAACTTGTGGACGCACGGTACAATCAAGCACTTACGCTCTATCGTCTAGGCCGGTATGAAGATGCAGGCAAAACAGTGGCGCCGCTGCTTGGAAGTAAAAGCGAGGATGTAGACGGGTTGCTTTTGATAAGCATGTGCTGTATGAAAACGGGCAGGAAAAACGAAGCTTACACGTTTTTGCAGCAGGCTGAGCCGCTTACCTATCAGACAAGCCAGCGCAAATTGCTCGCTTGTGCGTACGAAAAAATCGAACGATATACAGATGCAGCTCGCTGTTATCAGCGTCTATTAGGAGAAGGACAAGCAGATGCTTCTGTATGGCATGGGTTGGGCTGGTCGTTATGGCAGACAGGGGAGGTGGACAAAGCCCTCTCTTATGTGAAATATGCGCTGACATTAGCCCCCAATCATGCGAATTATGCATGCTCCTATGCATGGATTCTTCTCTGTCAGGGTGAAGCGGAGCGTGCGCTGTATATATTTAAAGAAACTGCTCAGAAGCATGATTATCCGATTGCGCGTGTCGGGATCGCTGAAGTGCTGCTAAGAGGTGGGCAATTTACAGAAGCGCAAAGGCTTATTGATGAATTGCTGAAGGAGAGTGTACCCCACATCCAGGGATTGGGACATTACCTTCAGGGAAAATGGTTTTTGCTGCAGGGAAAGGCCAATGAAGCACTTGTGCACTTCTCAGCAAGCCATACTAAAGGAAAGCTTCGAGAAGGCGGCTTGTATGCAGGTCTTGTGCATTATACGTCCGGCGCGCACAGGGAGGCATATGAACGTTGGCAGGAATGGATACCGGCGCCGTAAACGCCGGTTTTTCTTTTTTTATATTGCACTTACACGGTAAGTGATAGAAAATAGTAAGTGAATCCTTGTCTATACACAAGTAAGGAAGCGGAAGAGTTTGAGGTGAAATAATTGAACACTTTTGTTGTGGTCGATTTTGAGACGACGGGCAATCGACCAAAAGAGGGAGATAAGATTATACAGATCGGCGCGGTGCTTGTCCGCGAAGGAGAAATCATTGAGCGTTTCTCTACACTGGTTAATCCCCATGTCGATATCCCTCCTTTTATCGAAAAGCTAACAGGCATTAACAATGAGATGGTAGAAGATGCACCGTCTATTGAAGATGCGCTGCCCCCGTTGTTAAAAATGTTAGATGGGGCCGCTTTTGTAGCCCATAATGTTTTTTTTGATTTATCATTTTTGCAAAATGCACTCAGTGAGGCTGGATATCATCCTTTCACAGGTCCTCTTCTTGATACGGTGGAGCTATCCAGGCTCCTTTTGCCCGCCCAGGAGGGCTACCGTTTATCCGATCTTTCTGTCGGTCTTGATATTGCACATGATCGTCCACATCAGGCTGATTCTGATGCGGAAGCGACGGCTTTTATTTTGCTGCATTTGTTAGAGCGGCTCAAGACACTGCCGCTTGTCACCATTCAACATCTGCAGCGGCTAAGCCGCCCGTTTCATTCAGATGTCGAGGTGCTGCTCTCGGATATAGAACAGCAGAAGATTCGAGGGGGCGCATATGAGCCTGCTGGAGATTTGGAAGTGATTCATCAGATCTGTCTGAAGAAGCGCCGGGCTATTGAGAAAGAAAACGGGCGTGCTTTAGAGGAAACAATGGATTTTGACACCTTTGTTGAGAGTCTGTTTGGTGAACAGGGAAGCTTAAAGGAATGGATGCCTGGTTTTGAGCTTCGCCCCGCTCAGGTTACGATGATGAAGCAGGTGTATGATTCGTTTGCTTCTAGTCGCCATCTGATGATAGAAGCGGGAACGGGAACAGGGAAATCACTTGCTTATCTGATCCCGGCCATTTTCTGGGCGAAGGAGCAGGAAGAGACTGTTGTAATCTCCACGCATACCATTCAACTGCAGGAGCAGATGTATACCAGGGATCTACCGCTCATGCAGGCGATTTTTGGCGAGGATGCTCCACGTATTTCTGTTTTAAAAGGAAGAAACAACTATCTATGCTTGCGGAAGTTTTCACATAGCATCCAGGAAGCGCACGATAATTATGATGTACAGCTTAGCAAGTCTCAGATGCTTGTGTGGCTTACGGAAACGGAGACAGGCGATGTAGAAGAAATCAGTCTTCCATCCGGAGGCCAAACCTATTGGAAGCAGGTACAGAGCGATGCTAATTCCTGTCTAAATAGGCAGTGTCCGTGGTTTTCGCGCTGTTATTACCATCAGGCGAGACGCAAAGCACAGCAGGCGGAAGTCATTGTTACCAACCATTCGCTTCTGTTTACCGATATGAATTCTGAGCATCGTATTCTTCCTTCTTATCGTTATGCAGTTATTGATGAAGCCCATCATTTCGATGATGTAGCAAGCCGTCATTTGGGCGATACGATTTCATCGTATCAATTGGAAGGTATGCTGCATCGACTGCATCCTGATCGTGGCCCAGGCCTGCTTGAAGAGGTGGAAGAGGCGGTACGAGGCTGGAGTACAGCTTCGTATGAAGAAGTAAAGCATACGATCGAGACTTCGTATCAGCAGATTCGTGAAGGCAAGGAAGCGGTCCGCGAGATGTATAATTTGCTCTATCAATGGTCGCATCAGCGTGCCAAAGAGGGAGAAGAGCTTGGTCATACCGTCATGCGCTATAAGCAGGAGAATTTACAGAACCGCTTTGGACGCGCCGTGGTCTCTGCTGTTCGCAATAGCGTAGATCTTCTTCTTACGATTGGGAGAAAGCTTGAAGCGGTTTATGCCGATATTCACGGGGAAGATGTGCCGATGGGGATGAAAGGGCTTCTGACGGATTTGAACGGTGTAGTCAATGATTGTCAGCACTATGCGTCACTGCTCCATGACATGCTGTTGGTTGAAGATGAAGATTATGTATATTGGGTCGAATTAGATACGCGCAGTACAAGAAAAAGTCTGTTTTTACAGCGTGTGCCGATTGATGTCTCTGTGCCGCTGCGTGAACGCTTTTTTGATAAGAAAGAGAGCATCATTCTTACATCAGCGACGTTAAGTGTTAATGCTTCTTTCAAGTATGCAACAGAGCGATTTGGCCTTTCTGATCTGCTGCAAGAAAATAATATTGATACAGCTGTCCTTGCCTCGCCGTTTGATTATAAGAAGCAGACGCTTGTGTGTATTCCAAGTGAAATTCCTAATATTAAAGGAGCAGTGGAAGGGCAGTTCGCTTCTGCGTTAATTGAATCACTAGCGCAGGTGGCGATGACGACAAAGGGACGCATGCTTGTGCTGTTTACTTCGTATGCCATGCTGCGCAGCGTGTACGATCCGTTGAAAGAAAAGCTAAAAGAAGCAGAGATTACTGTGCTTGGCCATGGAATGGATAGCTCAAGTCGCAGCAAGCTAACCAAGCAGTTTCGCTCTCTTCCCGCTTCGGTATTGCTTGGTACGAGCAGCTTTTGGGAAGGCGTAGATATTCCGGGAGAGGATCTATCTTGCTTGGCGATTGTGCGACTTCCGTTTGTGCCGCCAAATCACCCGCTTGTCGAAGCGCGCAACCAGCAGCTTGAAGAGCAGAAGAAAAATGCATTCATGCAACTGTCAGTGCCGCAGGCTGTAATCCGGTTTAAGCAGGGATTCGGCCGCTTGGTGCGCACGAGCACGGACCGTGGAGTGGTGCTCATTTATGATCGGCGTGTAATTGATGCACGCTATGGCAGGGTATTTTTACAATCACTGCCGGAAACAGATGTAGTAATTAAGCCGACGACGCAGCTTTTACCTGAGATTTCAGATTGGCTTTCGTAGTGCATCGCGCTGCAGTTGATTCTGCCGTATAGATAGAGGAAGGCAGAATCGGCTGTGGTTATGCAGCAAGGTTTTCTATTACACAGGAGTAGGTTGAAGAAGGGGAGGACCGAGAGTGAAAGTGCCAAAAATTTCTGATGCCGTCGTAAAGAGGCTTCCTGTTTATTTGCGTTATTTGAACAGCTTAAAAGCGATGAATGTTCGTACCGTTTCATCCCAGCAGTTGGGTGAAGCCCTTGATTTAAATCCGGCACAGATTCGTAAGGACCTTGCCTACTTTGGTGAATTCGGCCGTAAAGGAATAGGGTATGAAGTTAATTATCTGGTGGAAAAGATCAAGAACATCTTAAAGCTTGATCGGCAGGTTAATGTCCTCTTGGTCGGCGCAGGGCATCTCGGTCATGCCATCAGTAATTATAATGCGTATTTGAAGGACAACATGAAAATTACGGCTATTTTTGATGCCGATCCGACGAAAGTTGGCAATAAGATCGCCAACTTAACCATTCAACCGTTAGATGAATTAAAGGCTGTCGTGAAGGAGAAGAACATACGCATTGGTATCATCGCCGTGCCGGCAGATGCCGCACAGAAAGTAGCGGATTCTTTAGTGCATGCAGGCGTCGTAGGTATTTTGAATTTTGCACCTACCAATTTGCGCGTACCGGAAGGCACCCGTGTTCATGATGCGGATGTCACGATGGAGTTGCATAGCTTGGCATATTATTTATAAAAATATGGAGGTTTCTCTTTCATGAAAACAATCGTGATTCATGCAACAATACTAACCGTAAACGAAAAAAACGAAGTCATCTATGACGGAGCGATTGGATTTGAAGACGGCGTACTGACCTATGTGGGAGCAACGCCGACTGCGCTGGATACATATGACGAAGTGATCGATGCACAGGGCCGGATCGTTATGCCGGGTCTTGTTAATACACACGGCCATACAGCGATGTCGCTTTTGCGCGGCTATGCGGATGACCTGCCGCTTAAGGAATGGTTGGAGACCAAAATGTGGCCGCTTGAAGCGCAATTTACGGAAGACCATGTGCGTTGGGGTACGTCTCTCTCTATTGTAGAGATGTTAAAAACCGGCACAACCACGTTTGTTGATATGTACGATCATATGGATATGGTAGCTGAGCTGGTTACTGCTTCCGGCATACGTGCACGTCTATGCCGTGGTGTGATTGGCTTATGTTCAGCGGAAGAGCAGACGAAGAAGCTTGAAGAGGCGAGTGCCTTTGCCGCTAAGTGGAATGAAACGGCGAACGGACGCATTATGACGATGATGTCACCGCATGGTGCATACACATGCCCACCGGACTATGTAGCACGCATTGTGGCTCGTGCACATGAACTTGATCTGCCTGTACATATCCATATGTCCGAGACGGAGCAGGAAGTGCAGCAGAATGTAGATGATTATGGTACGCGTCCGGTGGAGCACTTGGAGAAACTCGGTGTATTTAACCGCCCGACGCTGGTAGCGCATGCTGTTCATCTAACGGATGAGGAGCTTGATATTCTTGCCAAATATGATGTAAAGGTATCCCATAATCCGATCAGCAATCTGAAGCTAGGCAGCGGCATTGCCCGTGTACCGGATATGATGGAGCGGGGGATCTGTGTGTCTCTTGGCACAGATAGCTCGGCAAGCAACAACAATCTTGATTTGTTTGAAGAGATGAGAATGGCAGCACTGCTGCACAAGGGCCACCGTCAAAATCCGGTGCTTGTACCTGCTGCAGAAGCGTTGCGTATGGCGACCATTTACGGTGCGGAAGCGATTTTCATGGAAGATCAGATCGGCTCCCTTGAGGTGGGCAAGCAGGCCGACTTTATTATGTTGGATTCCCACAATGTTTTCTTCCAGCCGGCAAATGATCCAATTTCTCATGTGGTCTATTCAGCGAGCGGGCGCGATGTAGTGGATGTATATGTGCAAGGTGTTCAGCTTGTTAAAGATGGCAAGTGTCTTACGATGGAGGAAGAAACCATCGTTGAGCATGCAAATCGCATGTTTGAGCAGTTAGAGAAAAAGTAAAAAAAGCCCCGGTCGCTTGCGACCGGGATAATAAGAGATGGATAGGTAGGGGAATTTACATGCGAATGGTCGCCGTCACTGCGGCTATTCCATAGTAATCCAGGAATGAAGGTTTGGCTGGCGAAACGATGCGAAAGCCTCTTCCGCCTCGCAGCGGAATGGAGAGGATAGAAGCATCCAAGAAGGATTTCGCTCGTCTGCGAGCAGTTTCGCGACTTCTTCCGGTAGTTGTTCAAAAAGATGCGCAAGGTGCGGCTGCTTCACGCACGCTCACCTCCTCCTGCGCTTGCTGTTAGTATCTCCGGTGCAGCAGACAGTATGTTTAGCATTTTTTGATGCGTCCGTGGCTTGCAGGAGAATATAACAAAATTTTGGTCTATACAACGACATATATGGGTAAGGGAATACAAATGAAAAAATCGTGGGTATATGGAGGCCTCATACTGCTTGTGCTTGCATTGTGTATGGCATTGGCCTTATATCTTCACCTTCTTGGTCAAAAGCGGGCCATTGAGAAACAGGGAGAAGAACTTGCGCTGTCACGTACACAGATCAGTGAAGTCACCGCAGTTCATGCATATTATGGTACGAAGGATTATATTGTCATCGAAGGAAAAACCGAGAGCGGTGAAGAACTGGTAGCTTGGTTTCATGGAGAACAAGGGGAAGTGGAGAAGATGTCCCGCTTAGTTCCGCGTCAAACAGTGCTCACTTCGCTTAAGAAGGAACACCCTGCCATGGAGGTCATTCGGATCATTCCGGCGAAGCAGGATAACAAGAAAGCATGGGAAGTTCTGTTTGCGGATGGCAAGTATCTTCACTACTATTATATGGATATGTATAGTGGTACGTTTTTGAAATCATATCAGTTGCTAAAGGCCGACACATAGAGTGAAAAATGGAGCGAGGATACCCTTCGCTCCATTTTTCGCCTGTTTCTTACTAAGCATGACTATTTTGTGACGGAAAAAAACGCTTGCTCCATATTCAACGTATTTATGATATACTACGTGATATACAAATTATATATCACATCAGTAGAAAGGGGTGGGTAGAGATGAAGATACGTGCATTGCCCATCTTTTTATCCGTATTGTTCAGCAGTTTGTTGTTATTCGGGGGTTGGTATGTGTTTCAGAGTCAGTTTGTGAAAAAACCAATCACCAATGAAATAACTGCGATGAAAAGTGTGAAGGTGAATGATATTATTATCAACCGTGATGCGATTACCTTGGATGTGTCGTTTAACAATCCGGACAAGTTTGCTGAAGACTATAAAAAGATAAAGAAGATTGCCTCTGATAAGTCCAATGGCAAGCCAGTCAAAGTAGAATTTAATTCCTCGAACAAAAATCTAAAACAAATCTGGGATGAGAATGCTTTTGCGATTGCTGAAGCGATGGAGCTTCATACTTATTCCAAAATTCCTGCTGTATTGGATCAGATTAAAAAGAAACACAGCTTAAATAGTGTAAGTTCTCGTATGGACGATCAATATGTATATATTTATTTGAATGACGGCAAGGCTCCGTACTATACTGTATTACCGCGCGAGAGAGAGGTGAGCCGGAATGGGTAAAGAAATCATCATCGGCGTGGTCCCGGTCATCATCGCGTTTCTCATATTTATCGGTGTGAATGTGGCGCCGCTGATTGTTGCGGCCATGATTATTAGTTTTATTGCGTTTTTTGCTATGCGGCAGGGCGGTATGTCTATCTCTAAGAAGAAGACGACTGCCGAAATGCCAAAAACAACCGTCAAGTTTGGTCAGATTGGCGGACAGGAACGAGCGAAGAAAGAGCTTAAGGAAGCGCTCGACTTTTTGATTCATAAAGATACGCTAAAAGAATACGGCATTCGCCCGCTGAAAGGCATTCTTTTAACCGGACCTCCGGGAACAGGGAAAACACTGATGGCAAAGGCGGCAGCCAATTATACGAATTCTGCGTTTGTAGCCGCTTCCGGATCTCAGTTCGTGGAGATGTATGTTGGTGTCGGCGCGCAGCGCATCCGCGATTTGTTTAAAGAAGCGAAGCAGAAAGCAGAGAAGAATAACCAGGATAGTGCGATTATTTTTATCGACGAAATTGATGTGCTTGGTGGCAAGCGCGAGGGCAGCCAGCACCGCGAGTACGATCAGACGCTCAATCAGTTATTGACCGAGATGGACGGGATTACGACGGCGGAGCACCCGCGTGTTTTGATGATCGCTGCGACCAACCGTGCAGATATGCTTGATGATGCGCTTATTCGTCCGGGTCGATTTGACCGTCAGATCGTTGTGGATCTGCCGGATATGAAGGCACGTAAACAAATCCTTGAGATTCATGTAAAAAACAAGCCGCTGGCTGAGGATGTAGATATTGAAGCGATTGCCCGTGATACGTTTAATTTTTCGGGTGCTCAGTTAGAAAGTGTAACCAATGAAGCGGCTATTTATGCATTTCGTGATAAAAGCAAGGCCATTACACAGACGCATTTCTCCCATGCGATCGATAAAGTAATGATGGGAGAGCAGACAGATCGTGAATCGACTGCTGAGGAGCGGGAGCGCGTAGCGAATCACGAGCTTGGTCATGCGATTGTATCTGAGGTCGTGCGTCCGCTATCAGTATCGCAAGTATCGCTGCGTCCGCGCGGTCAGGCGCTTGGATATGTACGCCAAAGCCCGCAGCAGGATCGTTATTTGTATACGCTTGAGAATCTTGAGCAGCAGATTATGATCGCGCTTGGCGGTGCGGTAGCGGAAGAAATGCTGTATGGCGGTCGGAGCACAGGGTCCCGCAATGACTTTGAGCAGGCGCTGCGCCTTGTCAATACGATTATTGACAGCGGTCTATCGCAGCTAGGAATCGTAAAAATGGAGATGGTCGGAAAGGAAGCGCTGCACGAAGAGCGTCAGCGTATCCTTAATGAGCTGCTAGATAGCACCCGCAAAGTGCTTACGGATCATTTTCCCGTCTTCCAGCATGCTTTAAATCATCTATTGCGCGAGGAAGTATTGAACGGTGAGCGCTTCCGCGTCATGCTAGAGGAAGCCCGGGCGCTTCCGAGACAGCGAAAAGTGGAAGAGATGGAAGCGCGTCGTCTAAAAGCATAAACATATGAAAAGGATAATCCAGTATGCGCTGGGCTATCCTTTTTTCTATGAAGGCAGATTGGGGTAAAAGGTGTCCTTTCTTTTTTGAGATAACAGTTGTAAAATGAAAAGGATTGAAAAAACAAAATAATGTATACGTTTCGTAGGAAGCAGAGGAGGAGCTTAAGATGAATGTAGCGAAGCGTGTGGCGCAGATTACGCCATCCAAAACGCTTGCCATTACAGCCAAAGCAAAAGAGTTGAAGAGCGAGGGCTATGATGTAGTGGGTCTAGGAGCAGGTGAGCCTGATTTCAATACGCCGCAGCACATTATTGATGCTGCTGTCAAAGCGATGGAAGAAGGTCAGACAAAATACACGGCAGCCGCTGGTATTGTAGAATTGAAAAAGGCAATATGCAATAAGCTTCAGCGCGATAATGGCCTTACATATAAACCTTCACAAGTCGTAGTATGCAATGGGGCAAAGCATGCATTGTATAATCTGTTCCAGGCAATTGTAGATCCTGGTGATGAAGTTATCGTGCCGATTCCATATTGGGTAAGCTATCCAGAGATGATTACACTTGCTGATGGTGTGCCGGTATTTGTTGAAGGTGCGGAAGAAAATGAGTTCAAGATCACACCAGAGCAACTCCGCGCAGCTATTACAGAGAAGACGCGCGCCGTTATTATTAACTCGCCAAGCAACCCAACAGGCAGTGTGTATAGCCGTACAGAGCTTGAAGCACTGGCGCAAGTGTGCATTGAGAAAAAAATCCTCATGGTATCGGATGAGATTTATGAGAAGCTTATTTATGACGGTGAAGAGCATGTAAGCATCGCATCGTTAAGCCCGGAAGCCTATGAGTTGACGGTTGTTATTAATGGGATGTCTAAGCCGTACTCGATGACTGGCTGGCGGATTGGCTATGCGGCAGGCAATGAAGCGCTTATCAAAGCGATGACGAACCTGTCGAGCCACAGTACATCCAATCCGACAACATTTGCACAATACGGTGCATTGGCAGCGCTTGAGGGAACACAGGAGCCGCTTGAGATGATGAAAGTTGAATTCGACAAGCGTCGCCAAGCAGTTGTTAAACTGATGAATGACATTGAAGGAATTCACTGCACTGCACCAAAGGGCGCTTTCTACCTGTTTGCTAATGTAAGTGAAGCCATGAAAAAAGGCGGATATACAGATGTGGATGAATGGGCGCAGGCATTGCTTGAGCAGGAATATGTGGCGCTGATTCCGGGCTCCGGCTTCGGTGCACCGAACCATATTCGTATCTCCTATGCTACCTCGTTAGAACAACTGGAGAAGGGAATTGCTCGCATCAAAAAATTTGTGGAGCAAAAGTAAGGAAGGACATAAGAAATGCCCGAGGATGCCGGTATATGAACCGGTTCTCGGGCATTTTTATTGCGGTATTTATTGATCTGCTTTGAATGAAGCGTGGAGTTGTTCGAACATGCTGTTTAGCATGTCTGTAATTTCCGTTACTTCTTTGTCGTCTTGATAGAGTGTTTCGGAAGGGAAGAGGGCCGCGTACACCATGCCGTCACGCTCTGTAAGCTTCATATAAAGTGACTCTTGATATCCCTCTGCATCCCAGACGCTTGCCGGGATTTTTACAATTTGCATTAATTCAAATGAGTGCTTCGGATTAGAGAATACTGTGGCCGGGAATCCGTCTATATTTTTCTCTACTTGTGTCACAGTATAATTGCCTATCCAAGAGGCAGGTAGACGAAGGGAGAAGCCCATCGTATGACTGGTATATGTATCTGCAGAAGCGACAGCTGGCTGTTCCGCTGTTTTCGTATCGGCTGGCTGCTGTATAGGCTGTCCTTGCATTACGCTATCATCTGCGCGCACATCGGGCTGTGTAAAGGTCCAAGCACCTGCTGTGCCGACAATGCCAAGCGTTAGAACGAAGGCTGCGCATTTTCTCGTAAGTTTCATCGCCGCATCTCCTACTTTCTAAAATGTAAATGGAATGATTATGAAGGTATTTACCACCGATTGCATCTATCTATTCCAATATGTTGGTATTTTTCTTCTTTATTTTGCGGGAGTGATGTTTGTTACCCTTATTGTACCAAGTGATTCGTACTTCCACCTCCGCCCCAAGGCTGAGAAAATGATAAGATTTTGCGTCGAAAAAAGAGGAATACCAGCATTTGCAAAAGTGCTCTGAGGATAGTATAATTCTGTAGGCTTATCCTTATTTTTGATAATGAAAGGATGAAAATATGCTAACGACAATTTCTCAAATCGGAAAGCATGTAGGAGAAGAAGTGCGCCTCGGCGTCTGGCTTTTTAATAAACGTTCCAGTGGAAAAATTCAATTTCTGCAGCTTCGTGATGGAACCGGTTTCATTCAGGGGGTAGTTGTAAAACAGGAAGTTGCTGAAGAGATATGGGAAGCGGCTAAATCGCTCACACAGGAAAGCTCGCTGTATGTAACAGGGTTGGTTCGTGAAGATGAGCGAGCAAAATCCGGTTACGAGCTGACCGTTACTGGTGTTGAACCGCTTCATATTGCGGAAGAGTATCCGATTACAAATAAAGAACACGGCACAGAATTCTTGATGGATCACCGCCATCTCTGGATTCGTTCGATGCGTCAACAAGCGGTGCTGTCCATTCGTTCCTCCGTTATTCAGGCCGTGTATGAATTTTTCAAAGAGCGCGGATTCTACAAGGTAGATCCGCCTATTCTAACGCCAACGTCTGCTGAAGGTACAACGACGCTGTTTCATACGCAATATTTTGATGAAGAAGCCTATTTGTCTCAGAGCGGGCAGTTGTATATGGAGGCGGCAGCAATGGCGCTAGGACGGGTGTTCTCGTTCGGCCCTACTTTCCGTGCCGAGAAGTCCAAGACACGTCGTCATCTGATCGAATTCTGGATGATCGAGCCGGAGATGGCCTTTGTTGATCATGAAGAAAGCCTGCGTATTCAAGAGGATTTCGTAAGCTATGTTGTACAGTATGTATTGAAGAATTGTCAGTTGGAATTAAAGCGTTTAGGGCGCGATACAAGCCGCTTGGAGCAGGTGCAGGCACCGTTCCCGCGTATTACGTATACAGAAGCAATCGAGATGCTGCAAAAAGACGGGCATGAAATCGAATGGGGAGAAGATTTTGGTGCTCCACACGAAACAGCGATTGCGGAGAAATTCGAAAAACCGGTCTTTATTACTCATTATCCGGCCAGCATTAAAGCGTTCTATATGAAGCCGGACCCTTCCAATCCTGATGTAGTATTGTGCGCCGATTTGATTGCGCCAGAAGGCTATGGCGAGATTATCGGCGGCAGCCAGCGGATTGATGATCTGGAGTTAATGCAAAAACGTTATGAAGAGCATGAATTAAATCCACAGGCATACCAGTGGTATTTGGATCTGCGCAAATACGGCTCTGTCCCGCATTCCGGCTTTGGACTGGGCCTTGAGCGTACAGTTGGCTGGATTTGCGGTACGGAGCATGTGCGGGAGACGATTCCATTCCCGAGACTTTTGAACCGTCTCTATCCATAAATCCCATAAAAGAAAAATGTGATTTTTACAAGACTAAACTTGTCGGATAGATCCTGCTATAATCGTTCATACATGAGAGGTGGGTTTCGATGAGTGACGTCTTATTGCGCATGTTGGAAGCAGGAGCCACCCCGCTTCCCAACTTGCTTTTACAACATTATCGGCAGATCGGGCTATCGGATGAGGAGATGATGGTCATTATTCATCTGCTCGCTTTCAAAACGGAGGGCAAGCCGTTCCCTACGATTCATGAGGTGGGTGAGCGGATGTCTGCGGATGCGGCTGCCGTGGTAACGAAGCTGCAGCGCTTGGTACAGCAAGGGTATATATCGATTGAAGAAACAGTCGATCCGTCTACTCGTATGCGTTCGGAATGGTATTGTTTTACGCCGCTACATAAAAAAATTGCGGCCTGTCTTGAGCAAAAACCGGTGGATGAAGATATTCCAGGCGGAATGCGGACAAGCAGCAGTGTGAAAAATCTGTACGCCGTTTTTGAAGAGGAGTTTGGCCGTCCGCTCTCACCTATTGAGTGCGAGAACTTAGCCATGTGGATTGACCAGGACGGCTACAGCGAGGCGTTGATTATGGCGGCACTTCGGGAAGCGGTTATTTCGGGGAAATTGTTCTTTCGCTATATTGACCGTATTCTGTTCGAATGGCACCGCAACAATATTCGAACGCCGCAACAGGCGCGTGAATATAGCCTTAAGTTCCGCAAGCATCAGCAGCGCAGTGAGCGAAGCGGGCAGACAGTAGGGAATGGCGTGTCTGCAGTAGCGGCATCCGGTGCGCTCCCGCAAGAGTTCCCGTTTTATAATTGGTTAGAGGAAGAGACAGACTCGTAAGATAAAGATAGACACGGGGTGGATTACATGGGCAACATGGATGATTTGTTTTTATGCACGAATCCAACACGGCGTGATGCCAAAAATATTTATCGTGATGAGAAGTATGCGCGCGGCTTGCTCTTAAAGAACGGGGATATGGTTGTCTGGAGTGGAGATGTTATGCATACAAAAGTGATGCCTTTTTTGACGGAGACAGGCGTACATTTCAGCATCTTCAATGATAAGCTAGAGATCTGCTGGCAATTTGAATCATGGTCTGAGATTCAGGAGCGTCTGGTGATTGCGAAGCCGTATTTGGATAATTTGGGGTTTCCGGATGATGGACGGATCGTGATGGATACACGTTATTATACGCATACGGACGTTCCGTTCCCTGATATTCGCTATTCGCAGTTGTTTGAGGAAGGGTTCGAACTAAAACCGTTAGAAGAAGGTAAATAAAGGGCTGTCCGGAAAGTCATATTCCAGCTGAAACCTTGATAAAAGGAAAAGCCAAGCATGCTGTTACATCAACATGCTTGGCTTTTTGTTTTGTGTGCATTTTACGCGTAAAGGCACTTTTTAGACAGTCCCTTTATTTTTGATGCTATTGCCCGTCTCTCTCGGCGGCGTGTCTGCTGCTTAAGATTGCGGCCTGGGCGGCTGCAATACGTGCGCCCGGGATGCGCTGCGGCACCGAAGAGATGAAGTTCATTCCCGCATTTTGCAGGAAGAGCACAGAGTTTTTCTCGCTTGTATGTTCGCCGCATACGCCGATTCGCAGGTCGGGCTTGCTTTTTCTCCCCTGCTGCATAGCGATTTTGATAAGGTTGCCTACGCCATCTTCATCCAGATAAATAAACGGATTTTCCGGCAAGATATTATGGTCCAAATAATAGGCTAGATACTTGCCTTCCGCATCGTCACGGCTGAATCCATAAGTGGCCTGTGTTAAGTCATTTGTGCCAAAGGTGAAAAAGTCAGCATATTGAGCGATCTGATCGGCTGTGATGCATGCGCGCGGCAGCTCAATGAACACACCGATCGGAATGTCGATGCGGTCCCGATAAATGCTGAATACTTGCTGCAGCGTTTCTTCCACGGTTTCCCGTACCACCTTCATCTCACGAAAATCGCTGACGAGCGGTACAATGATCCGAGGATAAACAGTGATTCCCTCATTTTTTAGCTCCAATGCGGCTTCCGCAATGGCCCGCGTTTGTATTTCATAAATTTCTGGATACGTAATCCCGATCCGGCAGCCGCGATGTCCAAAGGATGGATTAAGCTCATGTAGGATTTCGATGCGCTGCTGCAGCGCTTCTTTTTCGGCTACGACCTCCTCATTGCCAGCTACATGCGCCCGCTCTATTTCTAAGGCAAGCGCTGCCGGATTCGGCAGGAATTCATGGAGCGGTGGATCGATCAGCCGGATCGTAACCTGCTTGCCTTCCATCGCTCGGAAGATTCCATGGAAGTCCGATTTTTGCAGGGGGATGAGCTCATTGAGCGCTTTTTTCCGTTCGCGCTGATTGTGGGCCAGCATCATCCGCTTCACGATCGGCAGGCGTTCCGGCTCCATGAACATCAGCTCAGTTCGACATAGCCCAACACCTTCTGCCCCCATGCGCTGCGCCAGTTCCGCCTCCTGCGGCGTGTTTACGCTGCTGTAGACGCTCATCGTCTTAAACTCATTTGTCCAATCGAGAAGCGTACAGAATTCCTTGGAGAATTTCGGCGGCACAAGCGGTGCTTCACCCAGGATTACCCGTCCGGTCGAGCCGCAAATTGTGATAATGTCGCCTTCTTTTAAAATACCTGTGTCTGTATGCAGTTCCCGCTGTTCCATATCAACTTTGAATGATTCACACCCGACAACAGATGGTGTACCCAGGTCGCGGGCGACGACCGCAGCATGGCTGGTAACGCCACCCCGGGTGGTGAGCACACCAGCGCTTGCTAGAATTCCATGAATATCTTCAGGCGTCGTCTCCTGACGTACAAGAATGACAGAATGGCCTGTCCGGTGGAGCCGCTCGGCTTCTTCTGCATCGAATACAATAATACCCGTTGCAGCGCCAGAGCTTGCATCAAGACCAGTGCCGATAATATTTAGCTCGGCGTTCGGATCAATCGTGTGCTGCATTAGCGGCACAATCGCTGCCGGATCGATGCGCATAACTGCTTCCTCGCGTGTAATTACGCCTTCATTTGCCATATCTACAGCGATCTTGATGTTAGCCTCGGCTGTTCGTTTGGCAGAGCGGGTCTGCAGTACATACAGTTTTCCTTCTTCTACGGTAAATTCAATATCCTGTACATCGCGGTAGTGCTTCTCCAAATTCGTAGCGATCGTCTCAAACTGATCAAATGTGTCAGGCAGACGCTCCCGCAGTATGGTCATTGGCTGCGGTGTACGAATACCCGCTACAATATCTTCTCCTTGTGCGTTGAACATGAACTCGCCGAACAATTCATTTTCTCCAGTAGATGGGTGGCGGGTAAATGCGATGCCTGTACCGGAATTTGCTCCAAGATTACCGAAGACCATCTGCTGGATCGTAACAGCGGTGCCGATATCATCGGAGATCTTATGGATTCTGCGATAGAACATCGCTCGCGGATTATACCATGAATCAAATACAGCCCCGATGGCGGCCAGAAGCTGCTCTTTTGGGTCTTGAGGAAA
This sequence comes from Aneurinibacillus sp. REN35, assembly GCF_041379945.2. NCBI lineage: Bacteria > Bacillati > Bacillota > Bacilli > Caryophanales > Paenibacillaceae > Aneurinibacillus > Aneurinibacillus baijiui. The sequence goes on from NZ_JBFTXJ020000003.1 coordinate 408,570, forward strand.
TTTCTTTCCGGTTTCTTTTAGCACAATTTCTTTATATATCAAAATCAAGTCAAGCAGATGGTCGCTCGTCAACTGCGAATCCTGCTCTACCTCTGCGAGAAGCTTCATCTTCTCCAGTTCATCCTCAAATAAGCTCTCATCAATACCGAGGACGATTGAGCTGAACATTTGAATGAAGCGGCGGTAAGAATCATAAGCAAAATGCTTGTTTTTCTTGTCCTTCACAAGAGCTGTCACAGTGTAATCATTAAGTCCAAGGTTAAGAATAGTGTCCATCATACCGGGCATGGAGGTAGAAGAACCGGACCGAACTGAGACGAGCAGCGGATTGCTTGGATGGCCGAAGCGTTTGCCTGCAGTCTCTTCGAGCATGTGAAGCGCCGGATAGATCTCTTGCATAATATCCGGATGAATCACCTTGCCTTCCTCATAAAAACGGCGGCAGGCACTCGTCGTAATGGTGAAGCCTGAGGGAACCGGTAAAGAAAGGCTCGTCATTTCAGCCAGATTGGCCCCTTTTCTCCCGAGAAGTTCATTCATGCTTGCATTACCTTCGTGAAATAAGTAAACATATTTCTCACTCATTATCGTTGCCGGTCTTGGCGTACACCTCCGATTTATTTGCCTACATACTTTATAAACATACTTCTATCTATTATAGTAAGGATTCTCTAAAGGTTTGTGAACAAACATTGACTTTATTAATCATTCCCTGCTACGATAAAAAACAGTAAATTCTAATGATTCAGCAATTAAAACTCTGTTAGTACTTGGTATGTATTTCGTGCCAGAAACAAAAATTCCTGCAAACGTAAAGGAGGCAGCGCATATGAATGTGCAGACGTCTGTAGTAGGTGTTGAAATCGAACAGGGAGTAATGTCGGTCGTGCTGCAGCGACCTGAGGCGCTAAATGCGTACAGTGAAGAAATGCTGGACGGATTGGTGCAGGCGATGGAGGAAGCGGCACGCAATACCGAAGTAAAAGTAGTTATTGTCTCCGGTGCAGGCCGGGCATTTTGTGCCGGTGGCGATGTGAAGAGCATGGGAGATTTCACTCCGCTTACGATTCATGAATTTGTAGGAAAGCTCAATTATTTAGTTCGATCGATGAGTCAGCTTGAGAAGCCGATTATTGCTGCAGTACATGGGTATGCGGCAGGCGCGGGCATCTGCCTTGCTCTCGCGTGTGATCTGATCATATCTGCAGAGGATACGAAATTCTCGGCAGGATTTGCTCAGATCGGTCTTGTAGCGGATGGAGGTGGGATGTTCTTCCTTCCTCGTTCACTTGGAACATATCGAGCTAAAGAGATGCTGTTTACAGGTAAGGTGCTTTCCGCAGCAAAAGCGCAGGAATGGGGCATTGTAAACGAAATATACCCGTCCGATCAACTTATGGAAGAAGCGAAAAATTTGGCGCTGAGGCTAACGCACGGTCCATCCCGTACGTATGCGATGGTTAAAAAGCTGGCAAATCAAGCACTAACAGCTGACTTAGAGGCGATGTTGGAGATGGAGCGCAATGCGCAAACGGTAATGGCGAGTACAGCCGATCATAAGGAAGGGGTACAAGCCTTCAAAGAAAAACGTAAGCCGGAGTTTACCGGAGAGTAATACATAGACAAGGCGGGGATAGGATGGATACATTAGTGTCGGTTTCATGGGTTGCAGAGCATCTGCATGACCCAAATTTTGTGACAATGGATTGCCGGTTTGTGCTGGGCGCCTCAGATCAAGGTGGAAGAGTGTACGAAGAGTCTCACATACCAGGTGCGGTTTATTTTGATCTGGAGAAAGATCTATCAGCGCCGAAATCAGAGCATGGAGGACGTCATCCATGGCCTGATGCTTCTCTACTTGCAATGAAGCTCGGTGAGGCGGGGATCAATAACGAGACGACGATCGTGCTCTATGATGATCAAAAGGGAGCAATGGCTGCCCGGGCATACTGGGTACTGCGTTATGTCGGTCATACAAAGCTTGCGCTGCTTGACGGGGGGTACAGCGCATGGAAGCAAGAAGGTAAGCCTGTTACGGCAGAAGTCACCTTGCGTACCCCTGCAAGCTATGTTCCGCATGTACAGCAGGAATGGCTGCGAAGCGTGGAAGATGTGCAGCAAAGCGTAAGGGACAAGAACGCTGTATTGATTGACTCGCGTGCATATAACCGATATACGGGTGAAGAGGAGACGATTGATCCGGTTGGCGGTCACATACCTGGTGCATTGAATTACGATTGGCAGGCAGTGGTGGATGAACGTGGTTTTTTGCGTGATGACGAAGTGCTGCGCAAGCATTTTGCTACACTGCCGCAGGAAAAGGAAGTGATCGTATACTGCGGATCTGGCGTTACCGCCTGTGCAAATCTATTTGCTCTTGAGCGGTTAGGTTACAAAAATGCCGTACTGTATCCGGGAAGTTGGAGCGATTGGATCTCCTATCCAGAGAACGAGAAGGCAAAGGGCAGCGAATAAAGTATAATTATATTATGTAAATTGCATGCATTTATAGAAAAAGAGCGGGGATTATTTGTCCCGGCTCTTTTTTACGCTTCATCTGCATAGAGAAATGCACGAATGTCCGCTTCCACGTCTGTTGCTGCTGCATACGGTTCGTCAAACTGCAACATGCGCCTAAGGATTCGAACCGTCGCGGGTGCAAGCGTGAGCTCCTCCTCCCAGCCTCGCTCAGGTTGTCGTTTGGTGTCCTCATAGGTGCTGTATAGCATGAACAGAAGAAAATGCCCAAGCGCATAAATATCGCTGCGAGGATGTACCTCACGTTTTAACTGTTTTTCCACCCAGTAGTGATCCCCTGTTGCCTCAAGATAGGAGGGAGAGTCACCAACATAGCGGGCCAATCCAAAATCAATGAGATAGACCTCTTCGTTATGCCAGATCACATTCGGAATGCGCACATCTCGATGAATGATCTTTCTTTCATGCAGGTACGTAAGTAGAGGAAGAATGCGAAGGATCACATGCCATGCTTCCTTCTCGGTAAATGCTGCCCCCTCTTCAAACAGCATATCCTCTATTGTCTGGCCGCAGATGTAGGTCATTACGTAATAGAGCTGCCCATTTTCTTCAAAGGCATCGAATACCTCGGGCATCTGCGGGTGATCTAAGGAGCGCAGCAACGCGACCTCGTATTCATATACACTTCTCCCCTTCGGCGTATGCAATCGGCTAGGACGTACTTGTTTAAGTACGCGTTGTGTCTTCTGTTTTTGGTCGCTTACCAGATAGGTAATCCCATAGCTGCCCATACCGAGGACACGGGTGATTATATAACGGTTTTTAATAAGTGTACCGGGTGAATGAGGGGAGTCAAGCCACCATTCTTTAAGGCGCTGTCGCCATTGCTTCCACATAGTAACCGTCCTTTGTGATAGATTGTTTACAGCCATCTGGCTTCATTATTGTACTGGTATGTACGCAAGTATGCGAGATATGGTTTCGTACTCCAAAAAATATGCGGGATTTTGCCAGAACAAAACGAAAAATTTTTGTGTGTGGGATGACAAGGTTAGACAAAATGCGCCGCAGGGTATTTGTATAATAAAGCATAGATACGTACAAGAGGACATAAAGGGAGGGGTTTGCTATGTTTCGAAATGAGTTTCTGAAAATCGTGTGGGAAAGAGGCCGGATCGATATTGGGGAGTTGGCCAGGTTGTTAAATACGACGGAAGATCTGGTGGAAGCGGAAGCGGATGTATGTGCGGCACGCGGCTGGATTCGGATGCTGGATTCATTGATCATGGCAACACCATTAACCGATACGTGGAAATAATGAGGGAGAAGCTGTCTTCTTTGTGGAAGGCAGCTTCTTTGTGGGTATATACTTCAAATTGAGTGGACAATACAGGACATAAAACTCTTTTCGGCGTGCAGACTATAGACAAATGCGTGTCCTTCGGCGATTCATGGCACGTGGTGTATCCAGCGCAGTGTATTCAAAGAACGAAAGGGAGTTTTCTATGTGGAAGTGTCCGTATTGCGGCAGTGAGTACAGCATGCCCTATCAGGATAGCAATCTCACGGGAATGCTATGCTTAGAGGAGGCATGTGGTCGGTTTCATACGATGACGAATGAGGAAAGCAGACAGGAAGAGCGGCATGTATATGAGTCTGATATGTAGTGCTGTTGGTATCATATGCTAAATCAGGTACAATATAAGCAAAAGAAAGGAGCGAGTGTATGAACGAATTATCGTTTGTTAGCCGTGAACAAGAAGGTCTCGGCATTCATGTATTGCCGACACAAAAGTTTAAAACAACAACGGTTTTGATACATATTCAGCTACCGCTTACAGAAGAGCTTGTAACGAAGGGGGCGCTGCTGCCAAATGTGCTGCAGCGCGGCACAGAGCGCTATCCAAATCCTGCAGAATTGCAGCGCCATCTTGATTCGCTGTATGGCGCCATTTTTAATGCAGGCGTAATGAAGCGTGGTGAGCGGCAAATTATACAATTCTACCTTGAGATCGCTAATGAGAAGTTTCTCGCCGATTCTCGTCCGCTGCTTGAGGATGGTTTACGTTTTATCGGTGAAGTGCTCACGAAGCCGCTTGTAGAGAATGGAGCATTTACCAAGAAAGTGGTTGAGTTGGAGAAGGAGGCGCTAACCAAGCGGATCGAGGGCTTAATTGATGATAAGATGCGGTATGCCAATCAGCGTCTAACCGAAGAGATGTTTAAGGATGAACCGTACCGTCTGCTTGCTTACGGAATTCGTGAACAGATTCCTGAGATTACACCGGAATCACTGTATGCATTCTATCAAGAGGTATTGTCCTCATACCCGGTAGATGTATATGTAGTCGGGGATGTGGAGGTCGAAAACGTAACGAAGCTTATAAGTGAATACATCCCGCTGACCCCATCAGGTGTAAAGGAGTTTCCGCCTACTCCATATAAAAAAGAGGTGGCAAAAGAACAAGATGTAGTAGAAACAATGAGCGTTGCCCAGGGCAAGCTGAACATCGGCATGCGTACCCAAATTAGCTACGCGGATGACGATTATGTGCATCTGATGATGTATAATGGCGTGCTTGGTGGCTTTCCGCATTCTAAGCTATTCATGAATGTGCGGGAAAAAGCATCGCTTGCTTATTATGCGGTTTCCCAATTGGAGACGCAAAAGGGATTATGCATGATTATGTCAGGCATTGAGACGGCGAATTATGATCAGGCGCTGCACATAATTAAAGAGCAGCTTGACATGATGAAGCGCGGTGAGATCTCGGATATTGAGCTGAACCAGACGAAAGCGATGCTCATTAATCAACTGCGTGAGACGAGGGATAGCGCGGCAGCAATTGCCAATATGGATTACAGCGGCCGCTTGGCTGGGCGTCGCCGTTCGCTCGAGGAAATTATTGAAGGGATTTCAAATACAACCAAGGACGATATTGCGCGTGTGGCTCAAAAAGTAGAGATTGATACAGTATATTTCCTGCGTGGAAAGGAGGATGGACAATGAAAACAAAACGCTACGAACGATTAAATGAGACGTTGTATTATGAACAACTCGACAACGGGATGGAGGTCTATATTCTCCCGAAGGAAGGGTTCAGCAAAACGTATGCGACATTTACGACTCGATACGGCTCAATTGATAATGAGTTCCAGGCTCCTGGCAAGGAACGACTGCGCGTACCGGATGGGATCGCACACTTCCTTGAGCACAAAATGTTTGAGCAGAAGGAAGGCGATGTATTTGCCGAATTTGCGGAGCACGGTGCGTCGGCGAATGCATTTACCAGTTTTGACCGCACAGCCTACCTGTTTTCAAGCACACAGGATGTGCCGCACAATGTAGAGACACTGCTTGATTTTGTGCAGGACCCGCACTTTACGGACCAGAATGTGGAGAAGGAGAAGGGAATCATCGGCCAGGAGATTCGCATGTATGATGATGATGCTGATTGGCGTGTGTATTTCGGTTTGATTGCCAATTATTATCACAATCATCCGGTAAAGATTGATATTGCTGGTACAGTGGAATCCATTAGCAAAATTACAAAAGACTTGTTGTATGAATGCTATGAAACGTTCTATCACCCGTCCAATATGCTTCTCTTTATCGTAGGTGCAGTTAATCCGGAAGAGATGATGGAACTTGTGCGGCAAAATCAAGCAAAAAAATCGTATGACAAACAGGCGCCGATTGAACGCTTCTATCCTGAAGAGCCAGAGACGGTAGCCAAGAAGCGCTCGGTTGTGCATCTGCCTGTCGGTATTCCGAAATGCATGTTCGGCTTTAAGGATAAAAAAGCGGGCCTTGCGGGTGAAGCTTTGCTGAAGCAGGAAGTGGCAACAGAAATTCTGCTGGATATTTTGTTTAGCCCAAGTTCAGATTTGTATCAGAAACTCTACGATGCCGGACTGATTAACAGCGGATTCGGGGCGGATTATTCTGGTGAGCCTGCGTACGGCTTCTCGATTATCGGAGGTGATACAAAAGATCCGGATGCGCTCGTATCAATGGTAGAAGGCGAATTAAAAAATATACTGGCTCAAGGAATTGAGCAAGACGCATTTGAACTTTCGAAGAAAAAGAAAACAGGAGAATTTCTGCGGGCACTGAACTCGGTTGAATTTATCGCCAATTCATTCACAAAATATCGCTTTGGCGGCACAGATTTATTTGCTCGCGTAGATGTGCTCGAAGCGATGACACTAGACGAGGTACAGACGCGGATGAGAGAGCATATTGATTTCGATCAGTTTGCAGTGTCCATCGTAACATCGCCTGAGCAGTAGAGAGATGGTTGGAGAGGAGAACAAAATGAAGTCGCATCGACACGCCTGCATAACAGGAGCGAGCCGGGGTATCGGGGCTGCGATTGCCCTGCGCTTGGCCCGTACCGGATATAATGTTACGCTGCATTACCACTCCTCTGCGCAAGAGGTAGAGCAGCTGGCGGAGCAGTGCCGGGCGGCAGGGGTGATGGCATGGGTGGCCCGTGCTGACCTCTCGGCTCCTGATGGAGCGGAGCAGTTGTACAGTCAATTGGCACAGGCACCTGATATTCTTGTATTGAATGCTGGCATAAGTATGTATGGGATGGTGCAGGACGTACGTGCAGAAGAGTGGGAGAAGATGATGAATGTACATGTGCGCGCTCCGTTTTTCTGCGCCAAGCTAGCTATTGATCATATGGTGCGCAATCGTTTTGGCCGCATCATTACGGTTTCATCCGTGTGGGGATTGACCGGTGCAAGCTATGAGGTATTGTATTCGACTGCGAAGGGTGCGGTTGTTTCTTTTACGAAAGCGTTGGCCAAGGAAGTTGCACCCTCAGGTATTACGGTTAACTGCATTGCGCCAGGGCTTATTGCAACTGACATGATGACGGATGCATTTAGCGAGGAAGAGTTGGCAGATATTGTAGAAGAAATTCCAGCCGGCCGTATGGGGTCGGCTGAGGAGATTGCTGCGCTTGCTGTTTTCCTTGCTAGCGAAGAGGCAGGCTATGTTAATGGACAGATCATCAGTCCGAACGGTGCTTGGCACTGTTAATAGCAAAAGTATGGCGCTTCTTTTATGCATAAAACGCCTTCAAGCAACGCATGTTATACATGGAGGGACGGAACCCTCTTTACATGATCATGAAGGAGGTACACGACATGTCAGTTCTTGATAACTTTCAGGATTGGAAACATTTCTTATCACAGCGCGTAGCACAAGCCGCTACCAACGGAATGGAACAGGAAACGATGGAAAACATGGCATACCAAATCGGAAATTACCTGTCCAATCAGGTAGACCCAAAAAATGAGCAGGAGCGCCTGCTAAAAGAACTTTGGGATGCCGGTACGGAAGAGCAGCGCCATGCGATGGCAGGCGTGATGGTGAACTACGTGCAGAACAAGAAGCAGTAAACGCTTCTTCTTGCTTCCCCTCTTATTTGAGGGGATTTTTCCTTTTTATACGCTTTTTTATAAATTCACGGCTTTTTATATTGGAAGGATTGTGTTTTTTAGTGTAGAATAGTGTCGTTATGTAAGAATCATGCAGAGAAAGGGCGTTATAGGTAAGATGGAAACCGAAAAACAAGATTGGTATCTTGAATACGAAATTCATAAGAATCGCCCTGGACTTCTGGGGGATGTCGCCTCTATTCTCGGAATGCTGTCCATTAATATCGTGACTATTAACGGTGTCGAATCATTGAACGGCACCATCAATCGCCGCCGCGGCATGTTGATTCAAACTGATGATGCCAAAAAAATTGAATTATTGGGCAGTGTTTTGGAAAAAGTTGATAATATAACGCTGCGCAAATTGCGTCAGCCTACGATATTGGATTTGCTTGCCGTCCGGCACGGCCGCTATATTGAACGTGATGCCGAAGATAAGAAGACGTTTCGCTTTGTGCGGGAAGAAATTGGGGTCTTGGTTGATTTTATGGCCGAGATTTTTAAGCGTGAAGGCAATCAAATGATTGGAATTCGCGGCATGCCGCGTGTAGGAAAAACGGAGTCGACCGTCGCTGCGTGTGTATCCGCCAATAAGCGCTGGACGTTTATTTCGTCCACGCTGCTTAGGCAAACGGTGCGCAACCAGTTGACAACAGAAGAGATGAATGGGAATCAGCATGTATATTTAATTGATGGTATCGTTTCAACGATGCGTAGTACGGAGCGTCATGCCATGCTCATGCGTGAGATTTTACGCATGCCGTATACAAAAGTCATTGAACATCCGGACATCTTCATTCGCGAGACGGAATATCAATTGTCTGATTTTGACTATATCATTGAACTGCGTAACCATCCGGACGAAGAAATTACATACGAAAATGTAGAAACAGGTTTCTCCGGCTTTGATATGCCATAGAAAAGCTTGGAGAAGTAGGAGGTGGATGATTTGTCTGAGCTCGCAGAAGCATTACGAAAAGCCAGACAGGAGAAAGGAATGTCACTTGCTGAAGTGCAGGAGGCAACCAAAATACAACGACGCTACTTAGAAGCAATTGAAAACGGGAACTTTGATGTACTCCCGGGTCATTTCTATGTACGTGCTTTTATAAAAAGCTATGCGGAAACAGTTGGATTGGATGCTGATGAGCTGATCAATCAGTATAGTTCCGAATTGCCTGCACCCCCAAAGGTGGAGGAAGCACCTACACCGCTTAGGCAAAGCCGCCAGAGCCGTAAGGAAAAGAGCGGAAACAGCAGCAAATGGGTTTCTCGCATTCTGCTGTATTTGTTTGCTATTTTAGTCCTTGGCGTTATTTACGCGTCTGTGAACTACTTTATTAAAGATAAAGAACAGCCCACACCACAGACGACAGCGCCAAAAGAGCAGCAGGCGCCAGAGAAGAGCCCTGACATTTTTGTTCCGCCGCCAGATAATACACCAACAAAGCAACCGCAGCAACCTGCTCAACCGCAGCAGCCTGCCGTCTCCGGCAAGGTGACTCCGCAGCCAAAAACCGGTTCAACGATGAACTTTGAGCTGACGGGAGCGGACAAGATTGTCGTGAAGGTGACTGCAAAGTCAGGTAATCATTGGATGGACATTGCAGGGGTAAATGGTGTCATTACTCAGCAGACCATTCAAGAAGGTCAAAGTGCGACGTTTGAAGTGCCGCCGGACAAGGGCAATGAAGCACGGCTTCGCATTGTACGAGCACGGGATGTAGAAGTTGTCGTGAACGGACAGCCGATTGATACATCGGAAGCGAAAGCAAATAACTCGCAGCGAATTAAGATTGTACGCAAATAGTCCCTGGATCTCAGGGGCTTTTCTTTTGACACCTTTTTTTCAGTATATTATACTGATAGGTGGAAAATTAGACGTTTTTGTCTACCGGACGGAGGAAAAAGAGTGGATAAGACAGCAACAGCCGAGAAAGTAGCAATCATCACGCTCGGGTGCGAGAAAAATCTCGTCGATTCAGATATTATGTCGCAGCTCATTGATGAGCGTGGCTATATTCTTGTGGAAGACCCCCAGGAAGCAGACGTTGTCATCGTGAATACATGCGGCTTTATTGATGCAGCGAAGGAAGAATCTATCAATACCATTCTAGAAGTAGCTGATCTAAAGGAGAGCGGCCATCTGAAGTCACTCATTGTAGCAGGCTGCTTAACCCAGCGCTACAAGGAAGTGCTGATGGATGAGATGCCTGAAATCGATGGCATTGTCGGTACGGGTGATTTTGATAAAATCAATCATATTATCGAAGAATCACTAGCAGGAAAGAAGCCGATTTTTGTTGGGAATCCTGCATTTTCATATGAGAATGTAGCCCGGCGCAAAGTGGAGAAGGGTACGTATTCTGCCTTTATCAAAATTGCGGAAGGATGCGACAATAAGTGCACATTCTGTATTATCCCGCAGCTTCGCGGCGGCTTCCGCAGCCGTACCATCGAATCGGTAGTAGCAGAAGCCAAAGAGCTTGCGGGACAAGGTGTGAAGGAGTTGAACTTGATCGCTCAGGACTCTACGAATTATGGAGCGGATATTTACGGGGAGCGCGTGCTGCATAAGCTTTTGCGTGAAGTATCTAAGGTGGACGGTATTGAATGGATTCGTCTTCATTACGCATACCCGGGATACTTCACAGATGAATTGATTGAAGAGTTCGCGGTAAATCCAAAAGTATGCAAATATGTGGACATGCCGCTGCAGCACAGTGAAGACCGTGTGTTAAAACGGATGCTGCGTCCTGGACGTCAGCGGGATACGCGCGAGCTGATCGCAAAAATCCGTGCCGCTGTCCCTGACGTGGCGCTTCGCACCTCCATCATTGTGGGCTTCCCTGGTGAGACTGAAGAGGAGTTCGAGAACCTCAAAGCGTTTTTACGGGAGGTACAATTTGACCGCCTTGGCGTATTCACATATTCACAGGAAGAAGGCACCGCATCGGCTCGCCTTGAAGACCAGCTTCCGCAAGATATCATTGATCGTCGTGCCAATGAGCTGATGGAAGTGCAGCGAGAAGTGGCCAATGGACGCAACGGACGCTTCGTAGGCAAAGTTGTTTCTGTTTTAATTGAAGGATATGACGGTAAGAATGATATATATATTGGACGTTCGCAGTATGATGCTGGAGAAATTGACGGCGAAGTATTCGTGAGCGGGTATAAAGGAGAACTGGGACAAATTGTTCCGGTACGTATTACGCATTCATACGACTTTGACCTTGCGGGGGAGGTTATCTAGTTGAACCTGGCTAACCGGATTACACTGGCACGAATTTTTCTCGTGCCGGTGGTTATGATTTTTTTGCTTGTGCGGTTTGACGATCTCGGGGCAATTAAAGTCGGGGGCGTCTATATTACATACAGCGAATTTATTGCCGCACTTATTTTTATTATTGCCGCGATTACAGACGGGCTCGATGGGTACATTGCCCGCTCGCGCAAGATGGTCACCAACCTGGGGAAATTCCTTGATCCGCTGGCTGATAAGCTGCTGATCTCTGCTGTATTGATCTCGCTTGTCGAAATGCAGCGCCTAGATGCCTGGGTGGCGGTCGTTATTATTAGCCGTGAATTTGCCGTTACAGGACTCCGGCTAGTAGCTGCAGCAGAAGGATTGGTTATTGCTGCAAGCAAGCTTGGGAAATGGAAAACCGTACTGCAAATTGTAGCGGTGGCTGCGTTAATTTTGCAGAACTTCCCGTTTGAAACGTGGCATATTCCATTTGCAACCGTCATGGTGTGGGCAGCGGTCATTATGACAATAGTTTCTGGAGTGGAATACTTTGTAAAAAACAAAAAGGTAATTCCGCTCTCGTAATAATCGAGCCGCCACCTAGCGGTTGATTTGTTGGAAGGAGCTTGCGCATGAGAGCAGAGATTATTGCGGTCGGAACAGAGCTATTGCTTGGACAAATTGCTAACACGAACGCCCAGTTCCTCTCGCAAAAGCTTGCCGAAGTAGGTATCGGCGTCTATTATCATACCGTTGTCGGTGACAATGCCGAACGGCTGTATGCGTTAATTAATGAAGCTTTTACACGCTCGGATCTTATTATCTTCTCTGGGGGGCTTGGCCCGACGAAAGACGATTTAACGAAGGAGACGGTAGGACGAGCGATGAATCGTTCGCTTGTACATGACGAGCAGGCGCTGTGTCGTATCCTGTCCTACTTTGAGCGGCGCGGTATTACGATGACTGAGAATAATCGCAAGCAGGCGCTTGTGATCGAAGGAAGTCACGTGCTGCCCAATGACCACGGGATGGCGCCGGGTATGTTTGTCGAGAGTGAAGGAAAGTATGTGATGATGCTTCCTGGACCGCCGCGGGAGTTATATCCGATGTTCACCACGTATGGTCTTCCGCATCTCCTATCCCTCATTAGCGATCAATATGTGGTGCACTCTCGGGTGCTTCGTTTTTTCGGTATTGGAGAATCGGCCTTAGAGGAAGCGCTGCTTGATCTTATTGATGGTCAGTCCAATCCGACGATTGCTCCGCTGGCAAAAGAAAGCGAAGTGACGATTCGTCTTACTGCTAAGGCGAAAAGTGTTGCCGAAGCAGAACATATGATTCGCGTCGTAGAACAGGAAATTGCAGCGCGTGTTGGTGAGTTCATTTATGGATATGATGAGGATTCGCTTGAAGCTGTACTTGTGCAGAAGCTAGGGGAACGTGGAGAGAATGTAGCCTTTGCAGAGAGTATTACAGGAGGCTGGGTGAGTCATATGGTCACATCGGTTCCCGGAAGCTCTGCGGTATTACAAGGTTCGATCGTCTGCTATACGAATGACAGCAAAATGAATCTTCTTCATGTACCAAGGGATGTACTGGCCAAGCATGGGGCGGTTAGTGAAGAAACGGCTCGTGTGTTGGCTGAGCAGGTACGTATTCAGCTTGGAGCTGACTATGGTATTTCAATTACCGGGGAAGCAGGCCCCATAGCTTCGGAAGATAAACCGGTTGGACTTGTGTATGTGGGGGCAAGCGATGGAGTACACACGCATGTAAAAACGTTTCGCCTATCTGGACAGCGTTCCGCCATTCAGCTACGCGCCGCAAAGCATGCGATCTTTACAATGCTTGAACGAATAAAAAAAGGTGGTTTTTAAATGGCACATTTCTCTGATTTTGCTCTACATAAAACGATTCAACAGGCCATACACGATATGGGCTTTGAGGAGCCGTCGCCGATTCAGGAACAATGTATTCCGAAAATTCTTGAAGGCGGCGATTTGATTGGCCAAGCCCAAACAGGTACTGGAAAAACGGCTGCATTTGGCCTTCCGCTTATCGAAAAAATGACGAATAAAAACGCCGTACAGGCGATTGTATTGACACCGACCCGGGAGCTTGCCATCCAGGTCTCAGGCGAGCTGCGTAAGATTGCCAAATACAAGCGTGTACGCACGCTTCCCATTTATGGCGGACAGTCGATTGGACACCAGATTCGTGCGTTAAAGCAAGGCGTGCAAGTTGTAATCGGAACGCCAGGCCGGGTGCTTGACCATCTGCGCCGCAAAACGCTGCGTCTTGACCAGGTAAGCATGCTGGTGCTAGATGAGGCTGATGAGATGCTTGACATGGGTTTTCAGGAGGATATCGAATCCATCATTAAAGAAACGCCAACCGAGCGTCAAACCCTGCTATTCTCAGCAACGATGCCGCAGGAAATCCAGCGTCTTGCCCGTAAATATATGAATGAGCCGCAGACGGTTGCTATCAGCCGTAAGGAAGTAACAGCGCCTACCATTCAGCAGGTATATTATAAAGTATTTGAAAGAAGCAAGCTTGAGAGTCTGTGCCGTATTCTCGATAGCGAAGAGATCGAGCTTGGCATCGTCTTCTGCCGCACGAAGCGAGGCGTAGATGAGCTGACGGAAGCGCTGCAGGAACGCGGATATTTAGCAAGCGGACTGCACGGTGACTTAAGCCAAGCCCAGCGGGATAAGGTTATGCACTCCTTCCGCGATTCGACCATTGAGCTTTTGGTTGCTACCGATGTAGCGGCACGCGGCATTGATGTAGGGAATGTGTCCCATGTGGTGAATTATGACATCCCACAGGATCCGGAGAGCTACGTACACCGTATCGGCCGTACCGGTCGTGCAGGGCGCAAAGGCATCGCTATGACGCTTGTTACACCGCGTGAGATGAAACAATTGCGCACGATCGAGAAAATCTCCAAATCCTCACTTGAGTCCCGCAACGTACCGTCATTGGAAGAAGTTATGGAACGCCAGCAAAGCATTTGGAAAGAGCAGCTCATTGCGCTGGTTGAAGGCGACGAAGATATGACGCCGTTCTTTGAAGTGGTTAATCAGTTAAAAGAAGAATATTCACTTGAGAAGCTCACGGCGGCGGCATTATCCCTTGCCTTTGCACCTTCCGTCTCTTCCGCCCAAGAAGAAGTCTATGACTTCGGCGACACAGGCGCATCAAAGGGAAAAGTGCGTTTCTTCATGAATATTGGCCGCAGCCTAGATGTTCGCCCACCAGATTTGGTGAAGGAAATTTCCGAGTTGGTTGGCACTTCTAGCAAAGCCATTGGCCGCATCGATATTTTTGATAACTTCACGTTTATTGAAGTGGATCAGGAGATTGCACCATTCGTATATGAAGCGCTGCGCCATTCTCGTATTAAGGGCAAGCGTGTGAATATCGAACCAGCCAAACCGCGCTCTAAGCGCTAGATAATATAAAAGGGCCTGCTTGCTATGCTGATAGCAAGCAGGCTCTTTTTGTGGAGTGCGAAGCTGAAACTCTGTTAGTTCTCTTTAGCATAGGCCCTAGCTGTTACAGCTTCGATGGCCGCATAGGTACCATCGACGAGACGCTCAAGCTCTTCAATGCTCATGGATAGAATCGGCATGAGTACAATCACCGGAGCAAGCGGGCGGATAATAACCCCATGTTCTCGCGCATGTAAAATTACATGGTGTTCGACTTGCAGATGCTTAGGGAAAGGTTTTTTGCTTGTTTTGTCCTGCACCAATTCAATGCCAACCATCATTCCACGCTGTCGCACATCCCCTACATGAGGAAGATCGGAAAAGCGGGAGAGTTTTTGTGCAAGAAAATCAATCTTTTTTGGCAGCGAGGCGATCAGGCCGTCGCGTTCGAGAAGTTCGATATTTTTTAATGCTACGGCGCAGGCAAGCTGATTCCCCGTGTATGTATGCCCGTGAAAAAACGTGCGCAGCTCTTCTGGCTCACCAAGAAACGCTTCAAACACCTCTTCGCTCGTCAGCGTGGCGGCAAGCGGTAGATAGCCTGCCGTAATGCCTTTGGCAATACAGAGAAAATCCGGCTCTACGTTCTCCTGCTCGCAGGCGAACAGCGTGCCTGTACGTCCGAAACCAACAGCGACCTCATCGGCGATCATCAGTACATCATATTGCGTACACAGTTCGCGTACCCCGCGCAGAAAACCGTCCGGTGCGGTGATCATGCCGGCCGCTCCCTGCACCAAAGGCTCGATAATAAGACCGGCTACATCTTCGTGTCGCTCTTTTAGCAAGTCTTCAAGTGCTTGCAAGCAGAGTGCTTTACATGCAGCAGGATCATTATTTTCAGTAAGCCGATAGGTGTAAGGAGCTGGCGTTTCGATTCGATCAAACAGCAGCGGTTTAAAAATATGATGGAACGTATCCATGCCGCCAACGCTGACCGACCCGATTGTATCACCATGATAGGCTTCTTTTAGAGAAATAAACGTATTCTTTTTTCCGGCGAACCGCACTGGATCTTTCAATTGCCAGTATTGATAGGCCATTTTAAGAGCGATTTCAACCGATGTTGAGCCGGCGTCCGAATAGAATACTTTTGTCAGCTTTGCCGGTGTGATCTCTACCAGCTTCTTGGCGAGCAGGATGGAGGGAACGTTGGCTGCGCCAAGCAGCGTAGAATGGGCGATTTTTTGTGCCTGCTCATGCAGTGCTGCCGTAAGTTCGGGATGGCTGTGGCCGTGTATGTTGACCCAAAGCGATGAATAACCGTCCAAGTATTTGTTTCCCTCAATATCGTATAGATAACTGCCTTCCCCACGTTCAATAATCAACGGCTTCTCCTGTCGGTACGTTTTCATTTGTGTAAACGGATGCCACACATATTCTTTATCCCATGTTTCCAATTCATGAATGTTTAGTTGCATGCTGATCCCTCCGTTTGCTTTATTTGTAGCGGCTCTTCTTTCACCTGCTGTAAACGTGTCATAAGCATAGTCATATCAATATAGTTGGGCCATGGGGTCTGCTGGCTGCGCAATGTCTCCATTGCTGTACCGTCCATTTCAGGCAGCGTACCTAGGATGGGCAGGCCGGTTAACTCACTCATCATTTGCACGTTGTCGATATGCATCTCACTTGGATTCTCAGGCATCCGATTAATGATGAGGCCGAGAATCGGAATCTTTTTTTGTCTCGCATATGCCACGGTCAGTACGGTATGGTTGATTGTGCCGAGTCCAGGCTGTGTAACAAGTAGCAGTGGAAGCTGGAGGCGCGCAATAAGATCTGTGGTCATATAAAGGCCGCGTTCATCTTTTGCTAATGGTACGGCGAGTCCCCCGGCTCCCTCTACGAATACAAGATCATGATGTTTGCGAAGCATAGTAAGGTGGTTGTCAATGCGCCCCCATTCCATAGTCATCCCGACCTGTTTTGCAGCTAAATGAGGTGAGACTGCGGGTTCCATACAATACGTACAAAGCATCTCCTGCTCATAAGGGAGAGAAGACAAGGATTGATAGAATGCTACATCTTCAGCAATTACCTGCTGGCCCTGACGTATTCCGCCGCTTTGTATTGGCTTATACGGAATTGTACGGTAGCCTCCAGTGGCATACAGTGCCTGCAGATATCCTGTGACCATTGTTTTACCAACGCCTGTGTCTGTCCCTGTAATAAATAATGCGTCTCCATACTTCAAGTGAAAGTCTCCTTTCGTACAGCCATATGGGTAAAAAAAGTTAACTAATTCTTAGGGTAAAAGTAAATCCATCTTATTGTCAACATTACAAAATATTTAGTTTACAATTATATGTAAAAAAATGTAAAATAATTAATAAAAGCGAATAAATGTTCGCGAAAAGTACTTGGCAAACGCCTAAAAAAAGAGTACAATAAATTACGTTGGTAAGAGATACAAGCAACGAAGACGTTGATATAAATATAATGAAGGGAGCGATGGCTTTGTCCGATCGCAAAGCAGCTTTAGATATGGCCCTGCGCCAAATCGAGAAACAATTCGGTAAAGGTTCCGTAATGAAACTGGGGGAGATGGCTGCAACACAGCAGGTATCTACTGTATCCAGCGGTTCTATTGCACTTGATATTTCATTGGGTATCGGGGGATACCCTCGCGGCCGGATCATTGAAATCTATGGTCCTGAGTCATCTGGTAAGACAACAGTCGCACTGCATGCGATTGCTGAAGTGCAAAAGACAGGAGGCACCGCTGCCTTTATTGATGCTGAGCATGCGCTTGACCCGGTATATGCACGCAAGCTGGGTGTGAATATTGATGAATTGCTGCTGTCTCAACCGGATACGGGTGAGCAGGCACTTGAGATTGCAGAAGCGCTCGTGCGTTCCGGTGCCATTGATATTGTCGTAGTAGACTCAGTAGCTGCGCTGGTACCGAAGGCAGAGATCGAGGGTGAGATGGGGGATTCCCATGTTGGTCTGCAGGCGCGTCTGATGTCCCAAGCCCTGCGTAAACTGGCTGGAGCCATCAATAAATCCAAGACCATTGCTATTTTTATTAACCAGCTCCGTGAGAAAGTCGGTGTCATGTTCGGTAATCCGGAGACGACACCTGGCGGACGAGCGTTGAAGTTCTATTCCAGCGTGCGTTTGGATGTGCGCCGCGTAGAGACGCTCAAGCAGGGTAATGATATGGTAGGAAATCGCACGAAGATTAAGGTTGTGAAGAACAAAGTAGCGCCGCCTTTTAAGACAGCTGAAGTAGATATTATGTACGGTGAAGGCATTTCCCGTGAAGGTAGCCTGCTCGATATCGGGACGGATCTTGATATTGTTAATAAGAGCGGTGCCTGGTATTCTTACAATGAAGAGAGATTAGGCCAAGGCCGTGAGAACTCTAAGCAGTTCTTAAAGGAAAATCCGGATATTGCCCATTCGATTGAAGTGAAGATTCGTGAACATTACAGCTTGGATCAGAGCGTGGAGCTTCCGCCGGCTGAGCAGGATAATAAAGACGAAGCATTTGTAATGGACTTTGAATAATCACCGGTAATTCGGTGTTTGTACGACAGAGAAAGTTTGCTTGCTTTACATGTGTAGAGCTGGCAGACTTTCTTTTTTCTATAAACATGTATAAGGAGGGTGCACAGGTGCAGGAAGAACAGCAGCCCACGACGATTATTACACGCTTAGAACGACAGAAGAAAAATAAGCATCGCATTAATGTGTATCTTAATGACGAATATGCCTTTGCTATTCATGAAGATGTGCTAATTAAGTATCGGCTCAATAAAGGACGGGAACTTGATGAAGCGGATATGCGGGAGGTGCTCGCTGCTGAAGAGAAGAATCGAGCGATCCAGTACGGGCTGCGTTATATCAGCCACAGGCCGAGGACGGCTGAAGAAGTGAAGCGCCACTTGCTTGATAAAGGCTTTCCGAAGCCGGTAGCGGAGGAGACGGTAGCAGGCTTTATTGAACGTACGTATATTAATGACAAGGAATACGCAAGGTTGTGGGTGGATGAGAGACTGCGTTTAAAACCGCGGGGCAGGCATCTGCTGCGTCAGGAACTGCAGGCGAGAGGTGTGGATGGAGACGACATTGAAGCCGCGCTCTCCCGTGTTGAGCCTGATGACGAGGCAGATGCGTGCCTTGCGATTGCCCGAAAAAAATACGGGCGCATGTCGTTCGCTTCGTTTCAGGAGATGCGCAACAAAGTAGGCCCCTTTTTACAACGCAAAGGCTTTCCGCATGAAATCATTACGAAAACGCTTGAAAAACTGAGGAAAGAAAGCATAAATGAAGAGATGTAACACGAATTGCCCATTCTTGACATTCCTGCGGTATGATGGCAAAATAGATGTGTGTATTCTTATTTTATCGGGGTCTTCTATTTTTCGCTAGCCGCGGTAGGGATATACAGGTAGGTTTTGCATAGGGAGATCGCATATACGATCTCGTTTTTTAACTAAACCTGGAAGTTTTTACTCGATGAAACAAAAAATGAAAAAACCTCAGATGCAAGGAGGTGACAGAAAGATGGACTTAGTATCTGTAATTCTCATTGCACTTGCATCTCTGGTGATCGGATCGGCAATTGGTTATTTTGTTCGTAAATCATTGGCGGAGGCAAAAATTTCGAGTGCGGAAGAAGCAGCACGTCAAATTGTAGACAAAGCCGAAAAAGACGCGGAAGCACTTAAGAAAGAAAAGGTGCTAGAGGCGAAAGACGAAGTGCATAAATTGCGAACGGATGCCGAGAAAGATTTACGCGAGAGACGAAACGAGATTCAGCGCCTTGAGAAACGCGTACTGCAAAAAGAAGAATCGCTTGACCGGAAAGTAGATATGTACGAGCGTAAGGAAACAGAACTTGAACGTCGTGAGCAAGCGATTAATCAGATGCATGCGAAAGCGGAAGAACTGATGCAGGCTCAGGTAACTGAACTAGAGCGGGTTTCCAATTTGACACGCGAAGAAGCGCGCGACATCATCCTTCAGCAAGTGGAAGATGAAGTGCGTCATGAAGCTGCCATGCTGGCCAAAGATATCGAACAGCAGGCGAAAGAAGAAGCGGATAAAAAAGCTCGCGACATTATTACTACGGCGATTCAACGCTGCGCTGCAGACCATGTGGCAGAAACAACCGTATCGGTTGTCTCGCTGCCAAACGATGAGATGAAAGGCCGAATCATCGGCCGTGAAGGTCGGAACATTCGTGCTCTGGAGACGCTTACTGGTATCGATTTGATTATTGATGATACTCCAGAAGCCGTCATTTTATCCGGTTTTGATCCCGTTCGTCGTGAAATCGCGCGAACCGCACTAGAGAAGCTTGTTGCAGATGGACGTATTCATCCTGCACGCATTGAAGAAATGGTTGAGAAGGCGCGTCGTGAGGTGGATGAACGCATCCGTGAATACGGCGAGCAGGCTACATTCGAGACTGGGATTCATGGGCTGCATCCGGATCTGATTAAGATTCTGGGTCGCTTGAAATACCGTACAAGCTACGGACAGAATGTGTTAAAGCATTCTATTGAGGTTTCACATTTATGCGGATTGATGGCAGCAGAGCTGGGCGAAGACCAAACGCTGGCAAAGCGTGCGGGGCTGCTGCATGATATCGGTAAAGCCATTGACCATGAGGTTGAAGGTTCCCATGTTGAAATTGGGGTTGAATTAGCGAAAAAATACAAAGAGCATCCTGTTGTGATTAATGGGATTGCTTCCCATCACGGAGATTGTGAACCAACATCGGTAATTGCGATGCTGGTAGCCGCAGCTGATGCGCTATCTGCTGCGCGTCCGGGAGCGCGCCGTGAAACGCTGGAGACATACATTCGTCGTCTAGAGAAGCTTGAGGAAATCTCTGAGTCGTTCGACGGCGTCGAGAAGTCGTATGCAATCCAAGCGGGTCGAGAAGTTCGAATCATGGTTAGACCGGAACAGGTTACCGATTTGGAAGCGCACCGTCTAGCACGTGATATTACGAAGAAAATTGAAAGTGAGCTCGACTATCCGGGACATATTAAAGTTACAGTCATCCGGGAAACACGGGCAGTTGAATATGCAAAATAAAACGCAAAAGCTTCTCCGAGTGATCGGCAGAAGCTTTTGTTTTCATTAGCGCAGGTGCTAATCTAAAGGAGATATGCAATGAAACTGTTATTTATTGGAGATGTTGTTGGCTCTCCAGGACGCGATATGCTCAAAGAAATGCTGCCGCGGCTAAAGAAAAAATACAATCCTCATTTTACGGTTGTCAATGGAGAGAATGCTGCCTCCGGACGCGGCATCACGCAAAAAATTGCGCAACAGTTTTTTGAATGGGGAGCCGGTGCTATTACGCTTGGGAACCACTCGTTTGATCACAAGGAGATATTTGATTTCATAGATGATGAGGCACGCATCGTTCGACCTGCTAATTTTCCGCCGGATACGCCGGGACGGGGCCATACGTTTATAAAGGGATCGTTAGGCGGTGAACTTGCGATTATTAATTTGCAGGGCCGCACGTTTTTACCGCCGTCAGATTGTCCATTTCGTACGGTAGAAAAAATTGTTGAACAGGTTCGTAAGCGTACACCATATATTTTTGTTGATATGCACGCGGAAGCTACATCTGAAAAACAGGCTATGGGTTGGTTTTTAAACGGCAAAGTGAGTGCGGTCGTCGGCACGCATACGCATGTGCAGACAGCGGATGAACGGATTTTGCCTGGTGGAACCGCATATTTATCAGACGTAGGCATGGTTGGACCGCGTGATAGCATTCTTGGGATGGAGAGAGAAGCGGTAATGAAAAAGTTTTTAACCGGTTTGCCGGTTAGATTTGAAGTTGCCATGCTTAAGCCACAGCTGAACGGGGTAATAATTGATATGGAAAAAAACACCGGACGTGCCAACTCTATTCAGCGAATACTTATTGATGAAGACCATCCGTTTATGGAGTGATTGATTTTAATTTTCTGAATATTTATTTTGGAAGAATTGAAATCAACAGGAATGATCTGTACCTTCGCCGAATAGAGTAATTGTGGTAATTATCAATCTATCTAAGGAGGTACTTGAGATGGAAGTATTAAAGGTTTCAGCAAAATCCAATCCCAATTCTGTCGCTGGTGCCCTGGCCGGAGTTCTTCGGGAACGCGGCGCAGCTGAGCTTCAAGCCATCGGAGCGGGCGCACTTAATCAAGCAATTAAAGCAGTAGCGATCGCACGAGGGTTCGTAGCACCGAGTGGTGTTGACCTTATTTGTGTCCCAGCCTTTACTGATATTCTCATTGAAGGCGAAGAACGAACTGCAATTAAATTGATTGTCGAACCTCGATAGTTGAGTAACTAACCACACCGGTCTTTCATCAATTGAGCCTGTTTATCCTTTATGGATAAACAGGCTTTTTCGTGCAGTCTGCGACCCTCCCCTTTTTCGAAAGTTGCAATTCTTCGCAAAAGAGAGGATGGAGGTGGTTTCCGCAGCTTTTTGCCGGTTTTTATCGTTTCATTTGGCGGTTTATATGTGGAGAAGGATAGGCAGGGAATTTTATCGAAGAAATCTTCAGCCAAGGGTTGCAATTTACGGGTAGGAGGACTACAATGAATAAAGTTTGAAGTACACAATTTGTTCATATTTTTTAAATAGATACATATAGTAGGTGACCTGGAAAATGGAAGAGGGCTCAAAACTGTGGTGTATCTGTTTAGAAAATGGTACACTTTTCAGCTGAAAAGAACGAGCGATCTATCGTCTTGAAGGGGTGGAGTTCATGATTAGTCAACTTTCTTGGAAAGTTGGAGGACAACAAGGTGAAGGGATTGACAGTACAGGCGAAATTTTCGCGATTGCGTTAAACCGTCTCGGGTATTACTTATATGGTTATCGCCATTTCTCTTCCCGTATCAAAGGTGGTCACACCAATAACAAAATTCGTGTCAGCACTAAGCCGCTAGGTGGAATTTCAGACAATCTCGATATTCTCGTGGCATTTGACCAAGAGACAATCGATGTAAACAGTCCGGAACTTCGCAAGGGCGGAATTATCATTGGTGATGCAAAATTCAATCCGAAAGCGCCTGAGGGAGCGGATGTTCGTCTATTCTCTGTGCCTTTCACTGAAATTGCCGAAGAACTTGGAACGTCTCTTATGAAAAACATGGTAGCGATTGGAGCTTCCAGCGCCCTTTTGGGTCTGCCAGCGGAATCATTCGTTGAAGTAGTGAATGAACTGTTCGGCAAAAAAGGCCAAAAAGTGGTTGAGAAGAATATGGAAGCGATCAAGCGCGGTGCCGAGTATGTAAATAAAGAAGCAGGCGGTCCGATTGAAGACCTTCGCTTAGAAGCTGCAGATGGCAAGCAGCGTATGTTTATGATCGGAAACGATGCCATCGCAATGGGCGCATTGACAGCAGGCTGTCGCTTTATGCCGGCGTATCCGATTACTCCAGCTTCTGAGGTAATGGAGTATCTGGTTAAGAAGCTGCCTGAATACGGCGGTACGGTTATCCAGACAGAGGATGAAATCGCTGCAGTAACGATGGCAATCGGCGGGAACTACGGCGGTGTTCGTACATTGACTGCATCTGCAGGTCCTGGTCTTTCTCTAATGGCAGAAGCAATCGGCCTTGCAGGGATTACAGAGACTCCGCTTGTCATTGTAGATACACAGCGCGGCGGTCCATCTACAGGTATGCCGACAAAGCAAGAGCAATCTGACGTAAATGCGATGATTTATAATACACATGGTGAGATTCCAAAAGTAGTATTGGCGCCAAGCACAGCGGAAGAAGCGTTCTACGATACAGTAGAAGCGTTCAATATTGCTGAGGAATACCAAGTTCCTGTTATCCTATTGACAGATCTGCAGCTATCCCTGGGTAAGCAAAGTGTTGAACCGCTTGATTTAAGCCGTGTTGAAATCCGTCGCGGTAAATTCATGGGCGGACAAGAGCTTCCAGAGACAGACAGCGAAATGTTCAAACGCTATGAAGTAACCGAAGATGGTATCTCACCTCGCGTGGTTCCTGGACAAAAGTATGGTATTCACCACGTAACAGGTGTTGAACATACAGATACAGGACGCCCGACAGAAGATCCGGTTATTCGTGTGAAGCAAATGGACAAACGTCTTCGCAAACTCGATAATCTGAAAGTTGATACACCTGTATATAAAGATGCACCAAATGAAGAAGCAGACCTGCTTGTTGTAGCAATGGGCGGTATTCGCGGTGCGATTACAGAAGCCAAAGGACGCTTAGAAGCTGAAGGCCTCAAAGTGAACCAAGCCCATGTCCGTCTCATTCATCCATTCCCGGCAGCGGAAATGAAAGAATTGATGGAAAAAGCGAAAAAAGTGGTCGTAATCGAGCACAATGCAACAGGTCAATTGACTGACCAGCTCAAACTGCACGCAGGAATGGCTGAAAAAATCAACAGCATTTTGAAATATGATGGTAACCCATTCTTGCCTGGTGAAATCTACAATAAATGCAAGGAGCTGTTGTAAGATGGCAACATTCAAAGAGTTCCGCAATAGCGTTAAACCTAACTGGTGCCCAGGCTGCGGAGATTTCTCCGTACAAGCGGCAATTCAACGTGCTGCAGCAAGCGTAGGGCTTGAGCCTGAAAACTTGGCTGTTATATCAGGTATCGGCTGTTCAGGTCGTATCTCTGGTTACATTAATGCATACGGCGTTCACGGTATTCATGGACGTTCACTGCCAATTGCACAAGGTTTGAAAATGGCAAACCGCGAGCTGACAGTTATCGCTTCCGGCGGTGACGGCGACGGGTTTGCAATCGGTATGAGCCACACTATCCATGCGATTCGTCGCAATATGGATATCACATACATTGTTATGGATAACCAAATTTACGGTCTGACAAAGGGACAAACGTCTCCACGTTCGGCTGAAGGCTTTGTAACGAAGTCTACGCCAAAAGGTTCCATTGAGCCATCCATGAAGCCGCTTGAGCTTGCTCTTGCAGCTGGAGCGACATTCGTAGCGCAGACCATGTCGAGTGACTTAAAAGGCATGACAAGCTTAATCGAGCAAGGCTTAAATCATAAAGGCTTCTCGCTGATCAACGTGTTCAGCCCATGCGTAACATTCAACAAAGTGAATACGTATGATTGGTTTAAAGAGCATGTGAAAAACTTGAGCGATGTGGAAGGATACGATCCGCATGACCGTATTGCCGCTATGCGCGTTCTGATGGAGACAGAAGGCTTGGTAAATGGTCTGATCTACCAAAACACAGAACGTACTTCTTACGAAAGAATGGTTCCAGGCTTTAAAGAAGAAGGTCTTGTTAAACAAGATCTGACAATGGACGAAGAAAACTTCAAAAAGCTTATGAGCGAGTTCATGTAAGAAACAAACATACAAGCCGACTGCCGCATGGTGGTCGGCTTTTTCTTTCGTTGATTTTTCTGCTACTATGTGTATAGATAAAAACGAATGAAAGGATGGATGCATATGAAGCTGACCGTTTTAGGATACCAGTCACCGACACCAGGCCCCGGAGGAGCGACTCCAGGCTATTTGCTGGAGACAGAGCAAGGGAAGCTCTTGATTGACTGCGGCAGCGGTGTATATGCACAGCTAATGAAATACATTCGCATTGAGGAGTTGAGCGCCGTCATCCTGTCCCATTATCATCATGATCACATATGCGATATGCCGATTCTTCAGTACGGTATCATGATGGCTGAAATATTCGGCAAGCGAAGCGGAACACTGCCGGTTTATGGACCGCATGAACCGCAGGATTGGGCAAAAAAAATGAACTACCAAAACTATACACGACTGCACTCGTTTGCGGAGCGGGATGCAGTGGAAGTGGCGGGGGTTACGATAACGTTCCTGCGCACAAACCATCCGCTGCTTTGCTACGCAATGAAAATTACTGATGGAAAAAAAACGATTATATACAGCGCGGATACAGGTCCTGAAACGAATTGGGATGGATTTGCGAACGATTGCGATTTATTTATTTGTGAAGGAACATTTACCAATCAGTACGTGCCTAAGGGAAAGCGCGGACACTTATCGGCACGTGAGGCGGCACAGACTGCGGAACGTATCGGTGCGAAGCGTCTAGTCATTACGCATCTATCTCCTGATATAGAGCGTATAGCATATGAACAGGAAGCCGTTACAGGCGGCTTTAGCGGTCCGTGGGACCTTGCGGCGATCGGGCAGGTGATTACGATTTGAATACGACGCAAAATGAAAAGCGGTCCCGTCTTCCCCGTATTACTGAGATGGCACATCAATTGCTTGCAGCACGGATTCAACGAGGTGACATCGTCGTGGATGCCACGGCAGGGAACGGGCATGACACGTTGTTTTTAGCCGAATTGGTAGGCGATATGGGACAGGTGCATGCTTATGATGTACAAATTGATGCCATCAAGACAACAGGAGAACGTCTGATGACGCAAGGATATGAGAACAGGGTCACTCTGCATCACGACTCCCATACAGCTATCAGAGAATTAGATGATGCCCTGCAAG
Organism: Aneurinibacillus sp. REN35; assembly: GCF_041379945.2. Lineage (NCBI taxonomy): Bacteria > Bacillati > Bacillota > Bacilli > Caryophanales > Paenibacillaceae > Aneurinibacillus > Aneurinibacillus baijiui. Next base: position 434,742 of record NZ_JBFTXJ020000003.1, read on the forward strand.
CCGTCATCTTTAATCTTGGATATTTGCCTGGTTCGGATAAAACGGTCATTACGAAGGCAGATGATACCATCGCAGCCGTCGAAGAAGCGCTGTTACATCTTCGATCGGGAGGTATCGTAGTGTTGGTCGTATATGTAGGCCACACGGGAGGAGAAGCCGAAGCGAAAGCGCTGGAAGCTTATGTACGGGCATTGCCGGTGCGTGACTACCTTGTGCTGAAGTATGAGTACATAAACCCGGATAATCGACCGCCATATATTATAGCGATTGAAAAGAAATGAACACAGCAAAAACAGCAAAAACAGCATACGAAAACAAACTGGCAAAGAGGGGTACGCGGCTGCGTATCCCTCATTTATTTTATGCCCGGTTTCCTGGTAGACCTGCTTTTCGTTGGAAGGGAACTTTGACGTTTTTAAAACCGGCATTATGCGGCGTGGATTGATTCTGCTGCGTGTGTGCCTCCCGAGCGCGCGGTTTTCCGGGCGGCTTATACAATTCCGTCGCAAATTCAGCACGGGCAAAGTCCCGCTTGTTGTGGAAAATGTCATGGTTATTTGGCATTACGGTCACCTCCAGGTTTTTTTCGGGGCGTACAAGTAGTATATCCGTTGCGCGATACCGCATAGGTGTTAATATTTACATGGCTCGCCTAGGATTGTAGTATGATTGAATTCATACGAAAAAATTGCAAATGAAGGAATTGTTCCTGCATTTTTGGTTGAAACATTGCAAATAACTGGGTATAATCGCCTAGTAGAGTATTATTAGTTGTCGTAAGTAACAGAAAGAGCATCAGCAATCTGAAGGCTTGGGAGGAAGAAAGATGAGCAAGCGTATTTTAATTGTAGACGACGCATCGTTTATGCGGATGATGATTAAAGGCTTTTTAACAAAGCATGGATATACGATAGCAGATGAGGCTTCTAACGGAGCAGAAGCGGTTGAGAAGTATAAGCAAGTATCCCCAGATCTTGTTACGATGGATATTACGATGCCTGAGATGGACGGAATTGAAGCGGTAAAAGCCATCCGGCAAATGGATCCAAATGCAAAAATTATCATGTGTTCAGCGATGGGTCAGCAGAACATGGTTGTACAGGCCATTCAAGCTGGCGCCCGTGATTTTATCGTAAAGCCATTCCAAGAAGACCGAGTGATTGAAGCGATCAAAAAAGTCCTTGCGTAAAGGCGCGTGTGAGAATAGTTGGATAATTAGGGGTGGGGAGAATGCAAGCGGATCAAATTAATGCGATTTTGTCTGGTACACGCGGAGTATTGGAGAACCACTTGGGCATGCAGGTAATGACGGGCAAGCCTGCCCTGCAAGCCAATCCGGTATTTTCCGGGCAAGTGTCCGTCATTGTAGGAATGACAGGTTCGGTGAAGGTGGATTTAATTCTTGGTATGACACAGCAATCTGTATGTGCCATTATCGGTAGAATGTTTGGCGGAATGAATATTGAGGAGATTGACGAGATGGGCTGGAGCGCCTTTTCCGAGTTTGGAAACTGGGTGGGTGCGGCCTGCTGCACGGAATTGATTAATAACGGCTACGAAGTGAATATCACGCCACCGATTATTAATGAAGGCGAAAGCCGATTCCGCTCGATAAACAAGTTTCTCAGCATCCCATTTCAAGTAGATGAAAATGAAATCATGGTTCATGTAAGTGCGCAACAATCATAGTTAAAGGCCGCCACATAAGGCGGTCTGTTTTTTTATTTCATAAATATTATAGTAAAAAAATACTGCGTATTAATACAAATAAACTATGGCAAAACTTTCTTTGTTTTTACGGACGCGTTTTTGTATAATTTTTATCGTATCCTATTATTGCTTTAGCGGAGGTTTGTATGACACAGAACACAATCAATAACGGATCTTCTTCCGCGGACTTAAAATCCGCTTCGAAGAAGGAAAAAGATTATAGCAAATACTTTACAGGTACGGCACCAAGCATGAAAGACGCGAAAAAGCGGACGAAGAACGGGATTGCTTATGATGAATTTGAAGGGATTTCAGATGAGCTGAAAGAGTTGGGTAAAGGTCGCACATTCATGATTCGCACATACGGCTGCCAGGCCAACGAGCATGACACGGAAACGATTATCGGTCTTTTGCAGAGCATGAATTTCACGCCGACGGAGGAGGAAAAAGAGGCGGATATTATCCTTTTCAATACGTGTGCAGTGCGTGAAAATGCAGAAGACAAGGTGTTCGGCGAACTAGGACGCCTGAAGCATCTCAAAAAGGAAAAGCCGGAGCTGATTCTTGGCGTATGTGGCTGTATGTCGCAGGAGGAAGCGGTCGTACAACGCATCCTCAAAAGCTATCAGCATGTCGACTTAATTTTAGGTACGCATAACATCCATCGTCTGCCAATCCTTGTGCGCGACGCATTCTTCAATAAAGAGATGGTAATTGAAGTATGGTCAAAAGAAGGGGATGTTGTCGAGAACATGCCGAAGGTACGCAAGGAAGGTCTGCGTGCATGGGTCAACATCATGTATGGCTGTGATAAGTTCTGTACGTACTGTATTGTGCCGTATACGCGCGGGAAGGAGCGAAGCCGCCGTCCGGAAGATGTCGTGGCAGAAGTTCGTGACCTTGCACGCCAAGGCTACAAGGAGATCTACTTGCTTGGCCAAAACGTAAACGCCTATGGTAAGGACTTCACAGATATTGAATACGGTTTTGGTGACCTGATGGACGAGGTACGTAAGATTGATATTCCACGCATTCGTTTTACAACAAGTCATCCGCGTGACTTCGATGATCACCTGATTGAAGTGCTCGCTAAAAAAGGAAACCTTGTCGAGCATATCCATCTGCCAGTGCAGTCCGGAAGCAGCGAAGTGCTAAAGAGAATGGCACGTAAATATACGCGTGAGCAGTATCTTGAACTCGTACGCAAAATTAAAGAAGCCATTCCGGATGTTGTATTAACTACAGACATTATTGTTGGCTTCCCTGGAGAAACAGAAGAACAATTCTTGGAGACGATGTCGCTTGTCGAAGAAGTAGGCTTTGATTCGGCCTATACGTTCATCTATTCTCCGCGTTCAGGCACGCCGGCCGCGGTTATGGAGGATGATGTGAGTGAAGCGGAGAAGAAGGACCGTCTGCAGCGTCTTATCCAGCTTGTAAATCGTATCGGTCGAAAGAATAATGAATCACTTAAGGGCCAAGTGCTTGAGGTATTGGTTGAAGGACCAAGCAAGAACAACCCAGAAGTGATGACAGGCCGTACAAGAACAAACAAAATTGTCCATTTTACAGGCTCTGAAGACTATATTGGAAAGCTGATTCATGTTAAAATAACAGAGCCACAGACGTGGACACTATACGGTGATGTGGTAACCAAAGTAGAGGTGTAATGCTGATGGAAGAGAAACAGGAACGTACATTTGATTATTCATCCATTATGACGCAGGCGAAGGACTTGGCTGTGCTGATTGCAAGCTCGGAGGAAGTGGAGCGCTTTAAGCAGGCGGAGGAGAAGATCAGCGGGAATGCGCGTGTGCAGGGCTTGATTGCTAAGATTAAACAAAAACAAAAGCAAATCGTAAAGCTTGAGCATAACCGCCGTTATGAAGAAGTTCCGGCTATCGAGCAAGAGATCGATGCGCTGCAGGATGAGCTGGATTCAATCCCGATCGTGCTTGAGTTCAAGCAGACGCAGCAGGATATTAATGAGTTGCTGCAGATGGTAACAAGCATTATCGCCAACAAAGTATCCGAGGATATTATCGTTTCTACAGGCGGGGACCCGCTGTATAACGAGACAGGATACCCAAAAGCAAAGCCGGAAGGCATGGGCGGCTGCGGCAGTTGCTAGTATGAGAAGTGTATGAATGAAACGTCATTCCGCTATTGGAATGGCGTTTTTCTTTGTTTTGTTAGATTGTACGCTTCCGATGGAACTACGCACCCCAGGCGCTTGCCCTGCATATTTATGGATTATCAGTTGTGAAGCTGATCGGGGCGGGATGGGCGGCTTGCGGTACGGAAAGACACTTTTGTGCTGCACCCGTGATGATCGCCCTGCATACACATGTAGGGAAACGCTGTATGGAGGAGGTAACAACATGCCGAGTATGAATAAAGAGAAGGAGTGCCGGGAAATTGTGACCAAGGCCGTGTGCGGCCGTGGACGCAAGTTTTCCGAAGCTATCCATACTGTTACCCCATCCCACAAGGCGGTCACCATTTTGGGGGCCTGGGTGATCAAGCACACCTATCGGGCTGACAAGGTGGGCGAATCGGTTGAGGTGAGCGGATCGTACGAATTGAATATCTGGTATTCGTACAATGATAACACAGAGACTACTGTGTTGAAGGATACCGTTAAATTCGTCGAAGCCATTCCTCTCTCCTATTATGACCCGAACTTGCGTGGAGATGTGGAAGTGACGGCGCGTGTGACGCAGGAGCCGAACTGCGTAGAAGCAAAAGTAAAGTCCGGCGGAGGAATTGTGGTTACGGTTGAGCGTGAGTATGCGGTAGAAATCATCGGGGAGACGAAGCTGTGTGTCTGGATTTGTGACACCTGTGATGATGGAGAAAAAGATGATGTCTTTACAGATGACTTCGAGGAGCTGGATGATTTCGCTGATCTTGATCCTGATTCGTTCCTCGACTAGCGGCACATGCGAGGGTTGTAACCGTGGGAGGGAGCGTCCTCCCTTTTTCTTTTGTCTTTATTTTATGTTGTACTGATGAGGAAGGGAAGCGGGAGCATGACTTGTTTTTTGCTGTATAGTCAAGATGATGTCCCTGCTGCGCCGCTTTTGGAGAAGTGGCCGGGCGGCTCGGGAACGTTGGTAACGGAGCGATCCGAACTTGTGGTGCAATGGGGCGATGCGGGAGTCTCTGCGCATGAACGTCATTTCGTGGTGCTCAATACCCGAGAGGCGCTTGCGAACGCAGCAGATGATACGATTGCATCGCAAATGCTAGGAGATATTGCGATTCCGTATGCGGGGGATAATGGGGGCGGCATTGCAACAATCCGACGTTATATTGCGATTGTATTTCAGCAATCGGTAGTAGGCGTATATCGTTCCTCAGGACGACGGTTATGGCTTAATGATCGCGTGCGGGAGGGCGAAGACAAGTATGAGGAAATCGAAGTCGATCCAAAAATGCGGGAGATGCGCAGGCTTAGACAGTATGCAGTGCGAAGCGTCTATGCGTTGGGACTTGACTTTGCGGCGGTGTATGTAGGAGTAGATGTACACGGGACGATGCGGGTTTTGCGTGTAGCTCCCACATTCACAATGACTCGATCGCTTGCTCAAAAGTTCGTTGCATGTGTGGAAGGATTCTGGCATCAATATTGTACGCAGAACGAGACGATAACCTTGGGGACGGATGTCGAATTTGTACTGCGAAATCCCGCAGGGAAGCTGGTGTTAGCTTCCGATTGTTTTGCAAAAGAAGGAAGGGTTGGCTGTGATCGTGTGTGGCTGCGTGGAGATGAGTCTAGGACTTGTCTGCCGTTGGCCGAATTGAGGCCTGCACCGGCGGATGATGCAAAAGTTTTATTCAAGAATTTATACCAGGCGATGATGAGCGGCGTACAAAAGGTAGGTTCGACACAGATTGGATGGCTTTCCGGCGGCATGCCGCTCTTGGGGTATCCGATGGGAGGACACATGCATTTTACAGGCATAGCGCCGACTACGCAGCTGCTGCGAGCGCTCGATGCCTACTTAGCGCTATCTGTATTTATGATTGAAAGTTCGCATTCTCTAGCAAGAAGACCGCGCTATGGACAATTGGGCGATATGCGTATGAAAGCGCATGGGGGATTTGAATATCGGACGCTGCCAAGCTTTCTTGCTTCGCCCCAGATCGCGCGCGGTGTGCTGGCTTTAAGTCATGTGATCGCGTATTCATATCGGGAATTACGGGCGCTTCCACTGCTTACGCCTGATTTGCATCATGCCTTCTATCGTGGGGAGCGTGAGGCCTTTACTTCACTTCTGCCCATGCTGTGGAAGGAGCTGCGCCATACGGACGGATACGCTCGCTATGCTTCTTATCTAGACCCATTTGCACTTCATGTATTAAACCGAAATGAATGGAGTGAGCATATAGATATTCGTTTTGCCTGGAAGCTGCCGCCGTTTCAGCCTGAGCTTGCGTCTGCACATCGAGCCTATGAACACAGTATGCTATAATAAAAAAAGAGAAAATGTAGGCACAGGAGAGAATAAATTTATGAAATATACCCCTATGATCCAGCAATACCTCGCGATTAAAGCCCAGTACAAGGACGCTTTTTTATTCTTTCGAATGGGCGATTTTTATGAGATGTTCTTTGAGGACGCGCTGACAGCATCGCGGGAGCTAGAAATCACGCTGACCGGACGCGAAGGGGGCGGCGAGGAACGCATCCCAATGTGTGGCGTGCCGCATCATTCAGTTGATACGTATATTGCCCAGTTGATTGAGAAGGGTTATAAGGTTGCGATTTGCGAACAGGTAGAAGATCCGAAGCAGGCGAAAGGCATCGTGCGCAGAGAAGTGACGCGTGTCATTACTCCTGGTACAGTGATGGAAGGGAAATTTCTGCAGGACAAAGAAAATAATTACTTGCTGTCTGTGTTCCAGCATGAGGAAACTTTTGCACTTGCTGCATGCGATATTTCTACTGGCGAATTCTATGTGACAGAGGTAGGGACGCAATCGCAGTTGTTAGATGAGATTATCCAGTATCGCCCTTCCGAGGTTGTGCTGTTTACGGTAGAGGAAGCAGAGGCAGATGATTCGCTAGACAACCACTTTGCTTTATATTCGATGGTGGTTACGAAACGTTCGATTGCCCCGGATGTACTGGCAGAGGACACCTCCGCAGGGTTTAGCGCGCTGTTCAGCAGCGTAGGACAGGAGCGGGAGGGTACGCCATCCATGCTAGCTGCGGCATGGGGGCTACTATCCTACTTGCAGGAGACGCAGAAGCGTTCGCTGGATCACCTGCACAGTGTAAATATATACGAAGCGGCTGCTTATATGGTGCTGGATCAGTTTACCCGCCGTAATTTAGAGTTGGTTGAGACGATTCGTGATAAGTCAAAGAAAGGTTCGCTGCTCTGGCTGCTTGATCAGACGGCGACTGCGATGGGAGGTCGTCTGCTGCGCCGCTGGATTGACAAACCACTCGTAAGCAAAATGGAGATCGAGCGGCGGCAGGCGGCGGTGCAGGCACTCTTAGACGGATGGATGGCTCGTGATGAGCTGCGCACCTCCCTGAAGGAAGTGTATGATTTGGAGCGTCTGGCTGGGCGCATCGCATACGGTACGGCCAGTCCGCGCGATTTGATTCAGTTGAAGGCATCGCTTGCGGCCATTCCATCGCTTAAGAGGATATTGCGGGAGCTGTCCGGTGGTGCTGCCGCACTTAAAGAGGCAGCGGATCGGCTGGATCCGTGTCCGGACATTATCAACATAATTGAACAAGGCCTTGTAGATGATCCGCCCATTGCCATAAAGGAAGGCGGGCTGATCAAAGAGGGCTATCATGAGCACTTGGACAAGCTGCGCACTGCAAGCCGAGAAGGGAAGCAATGGATTGCGAATCTGGAGCAGCAGGAGCGTCAGGCAACAGGTATTCGTTCACTAAAAGTAGGATATAACAAAGTGTTCGGCTACTATATTGAAGTTACCAGAGCGAATCTCTCCGCCCTGCCGGAAGGTCGCTATGAGCGCAAACAGACACTAACCAACGCAGAGCGCTTCATTACGCCGGAGTTAAAGGAAAAAGAAGCACTCATTCTAGAAGCGGAAGAGAAGCGCTCCGGGCTTGAATATGAACTGTTTGTAGCGATTCGTGAGAAGGTCGCAGCCCAAATCAAACGCCTGCAGGCATTAGCGCTGCAGGTAGCAACGGTGGATGTGCTGCAGTCGCTTGCTACGGTCGCACAGGATATGCGATATGTGAAGCCTGAAATCGTAACGGAAGGCTCGCTGGTCATTCAGGATGGCCGCCACCCGGTTGTAGAAGCGGTACTGCGCGGAGAACCGTTCGTGCCTAACGATACAGAGCTTGGTGTAGACCAGCAAATCCTGCTGATTACAGGACCCAATATGGCGGGGAAAAGTACGTACATGCGCCAGGTGGCATTAATCGTCATCATGGCGCAGATGGGCAGTTTCGTTCCTGCAGAGTTTGCACGGGTAACGCCAGTGGACCGGATATTTACCCGGATTGGGGCAGCGGATGATTTAGTAAGCGGCCAGAGTACATTCATGGTGGAAATGAAAGAGATTGAAGTGACGCTGACCAACGCGGGAACACGCAGTCTGGTCATTATTGATGAACTGGGACGCGGAACATCCACGTCAGAAGGGATGTCGATTGCGCAGGCGGTGATCGAGTATCTGCACCATGATATTGGCTGTAAGACGCTTGTATCCACACATTACCATGAGCTGTCACATCTGGAGACAACACTGCCCCGCTTAAAAAACTTTCATATGGCAGTAAATGAGACAGAAGATAACGTGGTTTTTCTGCGTAAGCTGATAGACGGACCGGCAGACAAAAGCTATGGCATTTACTGCGCTCAACTTGCAGGCTTACCGCCGCGTATCATCGACCGCGCCAATCAACTGCTAGATGAGTATGAGGGTGCTGTGGCGCGTGAAGTGCTTGATGGAGAGCCGATACCGCAGAAGCAGACGGATGCTGCATCGAAAGCGACGAAGCAGGTAGAAGAAGAAAATAGTGAAGAAGTGCAGAACCCAGGTTGTGTATTCGCTGCTGCGGCAGCCGAGGAAGCAGAACAGCTTGATTTATTCGGTGAGCCGGTTCGCCTGCAAGCGAAGAAGGCGGAGCGTCCAGTACTTGATAAGACTGAAGAGAAAGCACTTAAGAAATTACGTGATGCGGATTTGTTGAATATGACGCCGATGCAGGCGATGAACTTTTTGTTTGAGTTGAAGCGGCATATCTAACGGACAGGCAAGGAGGGGATGTCCGTGGCACACATTCAGGTAATGGATGCCCAATTGGCGAACTTAATTGCGGCGGGGGAGGTTGTCGAGAGGCCTGCTTCCGTCGTGAAAGAACTGGTGGAAAATGCAATTGATGCAGGAAGCACGCGGATCGAGGTTCATCTCGAAGAAGGGGGTCTTGCTTCCATCCGCGTGGTTGATAATGGCTATGGCATGGATGAAGCGGATGTGCGTTTGGCGTTTGAGCGGCATGCGACCAGCAAGCTGAAGCGGGAGCGTGACCTGGCTCATATTCGGACACTAGGATTTCGCGGGGAGGCGCTGCCAAGCATTGCTGCGGTCTCTAGGACAGAAGTCAAAAGCACACCGCAAGGCGAGAAGGGCGGAACTCGCATTCGCATTGTCGGAGGTGCGGAAGAAGTATGCGAACCGACGGCATTTCCTCGCGGCACGGAGGTAGTCGTAGCTGATTTATTTTATAATACGCCAGCTAGGCTCAAATACATGAAGACGATTCACACGGAAGTTGGACATGTCTCAGATGTAATGAATCGATTGGCGCTGTCGCATCCGGATATCGCATTTCTGCTGACGCATAATCAGAAGCAGCTGTTGCGCACATCAGGCGATGGGAAACTGCTTCACGTGATTGCGGCCGTTTACGGCATGAATATTGCTCGCAATATGGTCGAAATCAAGGCGGAGTCGCTTGACTTTACAGTGCGCGGCTATCTTGCAAAGCCGGAAATTACCCGAGCCAGCCGTTCGTATATCTCGACGCTGATTAACGGCCGCTATGTCCGCAGCATGGGCGTGGCAGGGGCGATTCTACGCGGTTATCATACGCTGCTGCCGATCAACAGGTATCCGATTGCTGTGCTGTCGATTGAGATGGAACCTACATTAGTCGATGTGAATGTTCATCCGGCGAAGCTAGAAGTGCGCTTTAGTAAAGACCAGGAGCTCTATGCTTTTATCGAACAGGAGGTCCGTCGGGTGTGGAGCGGGCAGAAATTAATTCCCGAACCCAGTGCACAACGTTCTGCTTCATCCAGTCCACGACCTAAAAATAATGAGTATCAAGCATCAATGGATTGGACGTTATTTGTACCGGATAAGGAAAATCGAAGTGAGGGAGCCGCCGCTTCTATGTCTCAGGAGTGGAGAACGCAGGCAGCGCAACCACCGCAAACAGCTTCTGTACGTGAACCTTCGTACAAGAGAACAGATCCGCTTGAAGAAGAGATGGATGCCATGAGGATGCCCGCCTCTCCATGGTCTACGCAAACCGATGATATGTCCGCAGCACATAGCCAGTTGGAAGCGGAACAAAGCGTGGAGGAGCGCCGTACTCATTCCTATGAGGTCAAACGCACAGAGACGGTAGAGGCGGAAGCAAGTCTGTATCAGACTGAACCGGGTTCGGGATATGTTGCAGAACAGAAGATGGAGGCTGTAGAAGCGCCTGCTTCTGCGGACGCAGCGCCAGCACGGGAGATGGAAGAAGCAGCAGAACGTACTTCTACACCGCGCGTACCAGAGATGTATCCGCTTGGACAACTGCACGGTACGTACATTCTCGCACAAAATCAGGATGGGATGTTTATGATTGACCAGCATGCAGCTCAGGAAAGAATCTTCTATGAATACTTCCTCAATAAGCTTCGTCAGGAAGCTATTGAGAGCCAGGATCTCCTCATTCCGATTACGCTGGAGTTGACAGTGGCGGAAGCGGCTGCTGTAGAGGAAGGGCGGGAATGGTTTGAGCACGTAGGGGTTCATATGGAGCCGTTTGGCACGAACAGCTATATCATTCGCTCTCATCCGCGCTGGCTGCCGCGTGGGGAGGAAGAGGCGATTCTGCGCGAGATGGTAGAGATGGTGCTGACATCAAGAAAAGGTATTGACGTAGTAAAGCTGCGTGAAGCGGCGGCTATTACGATGTCCTGCAAAGCGGCGATCAAGGCAAATCGGTATTTAAACCATGCCGAGATGGAGGCGCTGATTGAGCGGCTACGTCGTACAACCAGTCCGTTTACGTGTCCACATGGTCGTCCCATTATCATTCATTTTTCCACGTATGATATTGAGAAGATGTTTAAGCGAGTCATGTAATCACATCTGAATCACGTATGATAGACAAGAACCGGAAAGCCTAGGAATACCAAGGGTTTTCCGGTTCTTTATTTTGATAAGGAACAGCAGAAAATCGAAAATGCTCACATTTTGCTCACATTGATTTTTTCTTGGCTGTTTGGAAGGCTTGTTCGAATCGATCTGGGGACTATTTTTATTTATATTTCTTTTTGATGTTCCCATGGACGTACCTCCCTATTTCCTCTTTTTCGATTCAGTATCTCTAGAGTTAGATTATATTACCAAATTATACCCAAATCCCAAATATTATAAATAAAATATAGGAAATTAGACATAGATAATGTAAATTAGTAGTAGATAATTCATAGAAATCAGAGAAGCAACTTACAAGATTAGCAGAAAGGGGTGCAACATCAGTGGAGTACATTTTACTATGCGGGATCATTTTACTGCTCTTTATCCTGGCACAAATCAAATCTGCCGGAAAGAAAAAGGGGAAGCGCCACAGAGCGCCGGATTACTCAAATGAAAAAGCCGAACGTAAAGGTCGGATGGGGGAAGCAATTGTACAAGACATCCTCTCACGGCTGGGAGATGAGTACATAAGTCTACATGACGTCATGATCCAGGGAAACAGCGGACGCACTTCACAGATCGACCATATCGTATTATCTCCATACGGTATCTTCATCTTGGAAACGAAAGCGTACAACAGTTATATCAAAGGCTACGAGGACGCAAAGAACTGGGTTCAGTTTTTGAAGAATGGTCAGCGGCATGAGTTTTACAATCCAATTAAGCAGAACGAAGGACATCTTAAGGCGCTGCGGGCTGTACTGAATGATATGGATAGATCACTACCGTTCATCTCTATTGTTGTATTCGTCGGGACGAAGGATGTAGAAGTAGAAGCGACAAAAGCAATCGTGGTACGGGAGAATGATCTTCTGTCTGCGATCCAGAAGCATACAGAGCGAAAAATGCCCGTTGAGCAAGTATATAAGACGGCAGATGTTCTGCGGGAAGCAAATATCAAGGGTGAGAAAGCGCGAGAGCAGCATGTTGTTGACATTCAGAAGCGTACAGAGCAAGTGGAGAATGGGATATGTCCGAGTTGTAACAGCCCGTTAGTAGAGCGCAACGGGCAGTATGGGACATTCCTGGGATGCTCGGGGTATCCGCATTGTAAGTTCAAGGTAAGCCTAAAACAGAAGAAAGAGGCTGTACCGTCATGAAGTGAAGGGGCATTTTAGGATTATGGAGGGGAAAATATGAGTGGCGGAATTTTTCTGCTTCAAGATAATGGTCAGGTCGTTGACATGAGACAACAGCCTTTTCAATCTGAGGAGTTTCTACAGTATCTAATTGCAGAGCATCCTGAGCTTCTTGCTGGTGACCAGTTTGTAAATACGTCGCCTCGGCGTTTTCTTTTAATTTCACGCGAGATGGGTCTAGCGTCTATAGAAGACGGTGGTGATAGATGGGCAATTGATCATTTGTTTGTAGATCAAGACGCTATTTTAACCGTCGTCGAGGTTAAACGCAGCAGCGATACACGTATTAGGCGTGAGGTTGTCGGACAAATGTTAGATTATGCCTCAAACGCAGTAGTATACTTGCCGATTGAGAAAATTCGAGCACGATTTGAACGGAGACATGAAGATCCGGAAGAGCGGTTTCATGAGTTTATCGCAGATAATGTGGATTACGACATGTTTTGGTAAAATGCGGAAACAAATCTACAAGCGAACAAGATTCGGTTGATATTTATTGCAGACGACATTCCTCAAGAATTACGCCGGATCATTGAGTTTCTCAACGGAAATATGAGTTCTGTTGAAGTGTTAGGGATTGAAGTCAAACAATATGTAAATAAAGAGACGGGCCTTAAGACTTTGGTTCCGCGATTTGTGGGACAAACTTCGGAAGCTCAAAGAGTGAAGCGAAGTTATTCAAAAACACCAACGGAGCTAGGGGAGTTGAGAGATAGTGTGGTTGTACAATTATCTGATGCGCAATATCGGATTGACCAATATATGAACTATACAGTTAAGGTATACAATACAAGCCATAACATTGAAGAAAAAGCCATGCCAGCATTGAAACGGATAAACAAGGAGTTGGTTCTTGGCGTAGAAGAAACAAATTCATACGGAAAGCCGCGTAATACTCGCCAACTAGGGGACTGGGTAATCAAGGAGATTAGGAAACAAGGGAAGTTTGTAAAGGCGTAATTCTATACCCCCTTTCAGCTGCCGAGACCTTCTCGACAGCCTGAGAATACATGAGTAACAGAACGATTCAGGTTTTCTTCAGTAAGAGTTAAAGAGACAGCCCTTTTAGGAGGTCAAAAAGCACTTGTTTTTAAAATAAAGAATATAATTTAAACCCTGTTACTGTAGGTTCAAGAATAGTGCAGATTAATTTCTTGGATGCTGCGTAGTGCCAAATAATCCAGCAACTATTGGAACAATTCCAAAGCAATTTACTTTATATAGCCAAAATGGGATAGGTACACTAAAGGAAGAAGGTGAAGTCATACTACACTGAGTGATCGAAAATGAAGAAGAATTGGTTGCAAGAGCGATTCACGACATGATCTTAGAGGCATTCAGGTTACACGCGCATTTTTTAGAAGTACTCACACAGGAAACTCTCTTGTTAAATATCGTGAATATGAGATTATAAATACTTCGTATTATGCTGGTCTAAATCCTCTGTCCCTACAAAATACCTGCGAAACTTATCTGTCAAATCTTCATCTTTACTGAGTAATAAAGTTAATGTAGAGTCCCAGCATACTAACTCAACCGTAGCAAGGGGATGTTGGATTTGGGGTGCTGCTATCCAGAAGCCACGGTTGCCATCGGCAAAAGGCTCAACATCCAGATTGTCTAGATCGATGGTTATGTCTTTCTTAAAACCTGATAATACGCCCCAAATGAATTGGATTTTGTACTGATAAACAATACGAGTCAGTTCTTCACCAGTAATCCAAGCAGCTGTTCGGCTGTTGTTATATAAAATTTCTTCTGGTTCATAATGTAGCTCTAAATTTGTCAGCAGCCAATTAAATTTTTTCTGTTTCCCTTCAAATGCATCAAATACCATGCGTAAATCGGTAGGATATTTCATTTGATCATAGTTTTCTAGAATCGTATTCATGCAATCCTCCTCTATATTTACATTCAAATTGTTAAATAAGACAGCTATTTTCTCCCAACGAAAAAACCATTGTAGTGAGAGCCAAATCGGAAGGGTTAGCTTCATGTAATTAAATCAGCTTAGGTAAAAGAATAAAAGCGAAGAACCCAGCAATATCAGGGGTTTTTCGCCTGTTTTGTTCATCTACTCTATACACTTTCTCAAGACGTTGGCACTTCGAAACTGGTCGCCCAAGAATACAGAGAATTGGCAAAGGTGGTCGGACTTCGGGCGCATCGAAAAATCGCGAATGATGATGAGTCAGGCGCGGCGTCTTTACAAAGAGCACGGGCTTGCAGTTCATTGATGGAAAGCTTAATCCGTGGAAGTAGATCAGATGAAGTAGTGGAAGAGGAAATAACGTTTCTTATAAATCCTTTTTCTTCTTATTTTCCCGAAGCGGAAATAGGCTCCAAATGTTGAGCAGAAATTCTATAAAGGGGTTAAAAAGAAGACGATATAGAACACGGAAAAACAAAGCAACGGCATGAAGTATAGCTTCTAATAGCTCAATCATATATCACCTCATATTTAATAAAAGTATCCTTTCTAGATTGGCAGTTTCTGCATTGGTAGCGACTACGGAGTATCAATATTTTACCATGAGCAAGAGAAGACGTCATGCAAATATCGTTTTGCAAAATATTATTTGGGAGGCTGCACAAAAAAGAGTTGAGGATAAGCAGATAGAGAGCAGCCGACACATATCCGATGAGGGCTGGACATACTTTTATTTTCTATAAGTAATCGTGAAAAAGTAAAAGCGAATGTATAATAAAGGAAAAAGGGGCGGCTATGGGTATAGAAGTGATACTGTTGATTATTTTTTAATAGTGATGATAATTAATTTTTTGTTGTATTTAAAACATGCTATTAGCAAGCTTTTTTTACCGTTTATTTCCGCCTTTCAAGTTGCTATCGCAGCCTTTATTGCTGTTGTTTTTACGGAAAGTGCCAAGGATGGTGCGCATCTTATATTGATACCTATGTCCTTCATTTTTTCCTTAGTGTTTTTAATATGGATTACGGTATTTACAATACATAAATTTTTAAATAAAAATTAAAACCGGCGAGGATGCCGGCTTTAATTTTTCGCTTACTTCAATAATCACCTAAAAAACTAAAATGTAGAATGTATCCTGCCCAGGTTTTAAAATAAAGTGTAGTTAGTCGGTGTGTGCGACTGCGCGGATTTCAATTAGTTGGTGAGGGAACGCCAGACCTGACACGCCGATGAGGGTACCGGCCGGCCGATGGCTGCCCACATACTCCTTGAACAGAACGACGCACTGCTCGAAATGCTCTTGCGGGTTTGTCAGAAAGATCTCCATTTCAGCGATGTTCGATCTTGTTACACCAAACCCCTCCAGAACGCAATCAAGGTTCTTCAGCGTTTGCTGGGCCTGTGCCTCAAAATCACCCTCGCCAACGAATGCGCCCTGCATATCGTGGGAGAATTGACCTGAAATGTAGATGGTGCCGTTAACGCTGTAACCCTGGGTGAGACCATAAGCTTCTTCCCATGCAACACCGTGATTGTAGGTTTTAGTCGTCGTCATTTTTTCTCTCCTTTACTTCAAAGTAAGTTGAGTATAAACTGAGCACAAATAAAAAAGTAGTACGCACTTTTTTGATAGGTACTACCCGAAAGGATAGTGTACATATGAGTATGGCTGAATATAAAGGTAAAGTTAAAAATATTCAAGACACGCCTTTTGGTTATACAATGTCAGTTATCGGTGGTAAATGGAAGATGGTTATTATCTACCTTTTAGCAGAAAACCAACCGGTTCGTTTTAATGAACTGAAAAGACAAATAGGCGCTATTACTTTTAAAACATTGAGTTCACAACTAAAGGAATTGGAAGCGGATGGACTGGTGCAACGGAAAGAGTATCCTCAAGTTCCACCTAAAGTTGAGTACAGTCTCACAGATAAAGCAGAAACGCTGTTACCTGTTTTGGAAGAATTATGTGAGTGGGGAGTAAAAAACCAAAATAATTAAATCCACAGTTTTCTACGTCCGAGTAATTGTCTCAGTGTGTCAAGATTTAATACAATAATGCCTGTAAGAATCGTCATACTCCCCGTGATGCTAAACCACGAAAAAGCCTCATTATACAGGGTAATTCCCAATGTCATCGCTATAATAGGCGAAATATAAAGCCAGGTGGTAGGAAAGAGTGGATTTGTTTTCGCTATCAGCCAGTAAAAAAGAGTGTGGCCGACCATGGAGCCTATAACGGTCAGATAGAATAGAGAAGCTATCGCGCCAGGTGAGAGCAGCGTCTCTAAAGATACGGTCTCGGTTAGCAAAGACAGGGCGATCAGCATTATGCCTCCATGCATCATCTGCGCGGCATTTAAAGCGATAGGGGAAGTATCGGCAAAGTTTTTGATGACTTTTTTTGAATACAATGTTCCTGAAGAATAAAACATTTGCCCCAGAAGTATGGCTATAAAGCCAAGTGTAGAGTAGATATTGAATTGTACGGAAATATGCGGCAGAACGAGAATAATAACACCAGAAAATCCGATGATACAACCGAATCTTGCATGACGTGAGACGCTTTCACGAAGAATGGCTGCCTGTATAAGTAAGATCATTAAAGGCGCCGTCGCGGAAAGGATCGCTGCTGCTCCGGAAGAAACATACTGCTCAGCCCAATAAAGCGTGGCGAATGTCCCGAAGGTTAAGCCCATTCCAGTGAGCCACATTTCTTTATGGAGCAATAATGAGAACGTAGCTTTCTTTTTCCATACCATCCACAGTAAAAGGATGATTCCTGCCAGAAAAAAGCGAAGACCCGCCGAGAAGAAGGGAGGTGCACCCGCATCAATCCCCACTTTAATGGCTAAAAATGTTGTGCCGAAAACAAGGCACATTGCTGCATAATTAACAATAATCATTGTACCGCCTCCTTGCATTCATTATACTGACGGTAGAATAGAACAGATGTCTAATCACAGAACAGATTGAAGGGAGCGGGATTAGTCACATGGAAATGAATTGGTCTTCGGGAACAAAGAGTCAGCCACTATCCAAACGAGTGTATGAATACATATTGAATCGGGTTCAGAGAGGTGAGTGGAAAGCGCACGAGAAGCTGCCGTCTGTTCGGGTGCTGGCTGAGAAGCTGCAAGTCCATCGTTTGACGGTATTAAAAGCGTATCAACTGCTGAAGGAAGAAAACATTGTATATGTAAAAGATAAATCGGGCTATTATATCCATCCAGGGACACACACACCTTTTGAAGATCTGAATTATCCGATTGTCTCCTCATACGTTCAAAAGAGCCATCTATCGGAGATTCACCGGGTGCCTGCCGCCTACCAGTTTTCCTATGCGTTGATTGACCCGAATTTATTGCCGAATCGATACTTCTCAGAGTACATGAAGGATATTTTTGATGTATACCCCAAATTGCTGAGCTCTTATTCAACTATCCAAGGGGATGAAGAACTTATAGCCGAACTTGTCCGGTATTTCAGAGCAAAATATCACTTTCATTTATCAATTCAAGACGTTATGATCACCTCAGGCTCTCAGCAGGCGATTGATCTTGTTTCGCGCATTTTTATCCAGCCTGGAGACGCTGTTTTAATTGAACGGCCTACCTATAGTGCTGCAATTGATATTTTCAGACAGCAGGGAGCTCGGATTATCCCCATTGAAATCACGACGGATGGCTATGATATGGAGCGGGTGGAAGCTTTGATGAAGCAATGGAAACCGCGCCTTTTTTATATGAATCCCACATTTCAAAATCCTACCGGTTATACGGTCCCGGTTGAGCAGCGCAAGCTTTTGGTAGAACTGGCAGAGAAATATCGCTGCTTTCTGGTTGAAGATGATCCTTTTCGTGACATCTATTTTGAAAAGGAGCCGCCTAATCCGTTATTTACGTATGATACGGCAGGGTTTGTATTGTATATCTGCAGCTTCAGCAAATATATTGCCCCAGGTCTTCGGATTGCGGCGCTTTGCAGCAGGCCCTCTCTTATAAACCACCTTTTTACCATTAAATCACTGGCAGATAACGGCACACCCTTACTTAATCAGAAGATGTTCCTTCGCTACTTTACATCGAAACGCTTGCATCAGCATATTGAAAAACTAAGAATAGCACTTGATGTCCGGAAGGCGGTTATGGAAAAAGAACTTTTTGCAACCAATTGGGAGTGGAGTAGTCCAAGCGGAGGGTTGAATTTGTGGGTTAAAGTACCTGATTCGGTTTCGATGGAGGTATTGCTGGCAAAAAGCATAGCGCAATCAATTTCCTTTGTGCCGGGATCAATCTGCGACCCTGGAAAGGGATCGCATCAGTGGATTCGCCTAAGCTACTCTTACGTAAGTGAGCATAAGCTGAAGGAAGGGATGAAGAAGCTTATTTATATCTCTGAACATCTGTAGCTTAAGTATCAAGTTTCACATTATGTACATAAAATAACTAATTGCACTGTGATAATATAGGTTGTGTAATCATACTATTTTACAACGTAAAGGACATGATAAAAAATGACGATCTGGCTTATACTTTCATTGGTGGTTATGGGGTTTGTTAAAATATTATTGACATGTCTTCCTAGCTCTGTTGCAGGTTCAATTTTCGGAAGATTTGAATTGCATCCAAAGCTTGACGAGGCGGCCGTCACTGTCACGGTTGACGGAAAACGCTTAGAAGGTGAAGACAAAACGCAAGCTGTTACTCTTTTTAATGAAGCAATATTTTTGGAACAGTATGATTTTCCTCCGGCGCACAGTGGCACTCCATTGGTCATTGATATGAAGAGAGGCAAAAAAGATGTTCGGTTTTTTATATACAAGTACAATGACCACGTTGATGTATTCAAACAGTACAAAAAGAAAGTGGTCGCGTATAGTCTGCGTTCCAAAAGCCTGCAGCAGCAGTCTATGATGTTACATGTACAGAGCTAATCAAAATACCGTAGCGTGAATTCTCATACGAATTCACGCTTTTATTTTATTTAGATATTGAGGTAAAGAAAGTCCTCATTTGTTCATTACATTGGAAAATGGATACACAATTTTTGTGAATGGTTTTCACAATACATTTGAATGTTGGCAAGCAGGAGTGCAATTTGATGACGAAATATGGCTTGTCGTTGCTGTTCCTGGCAATGAAGTTGCTATTTGGACTCCGGATCGCTTTATTACGGAATAAAAATAGTTGATGAAGCCAATCAAATTTCCGTGGTATCATATCCCAAGTGCATACGTTGCAGACTTATAAAGGGGCGAATATGTTTGAAAAAGGTTATTGCCATGTTCGTTTTCTTGAGTTTGCTTATTGGGGGCGGTGTCTTCTTAACAACAAGATTTATTGTGTGTTGTTCTTAAGAATAGAAAAGGAACTTTTGGATCGAGAGGAGAAAACGTGGTATATTTGCGTCGATTGTATGATTTCGGTTATCAACAGGCCATGTCCTGTATATTTCCTGTTGCTATTTTTCTAACCCTTGCCCTTTCAAAAATGATCCATATTCCAGGTCTGTATCGGTATGATTTCATTCTGTTTATTTGTCTTCTCGTTCAATATGTGATGTATAAAACAGGCCTGGAAACAAAGGATGAACTAAAAGTGATTTCTTTGTTTCATCTGATTGGACTGATGCTTGAAATCTATAAAGTTCATGCCGGTTCTTGGTCTTATCCGGAGCCTGCCTGGACGAAGGTTATGGGTGTTCCGCTGTATAGCGGATTTATGTATGCGAGCGTAGCCAGCTACATGTGCCAATCGTGGCGGAGGCTGCACCTGCAAGTACATGGATGGCCAACTGCAGTATGGACCGTAGCACTTGGTGCAATGATTTATCTTAATTTTTTTACACACCATTACGTGTATGATTTTCGCTGGGTGTTAACCGTATTACTCTTCATTGTATTTTTTTGTACGTCGGTACAGTTTTCCTTACAGGAAGCCACCTATAAAATGCCGCTGGTGCTTTCGTTCTTTCTAATCGGCTTTTTTATTTGGATTGCGGAAAACATTACGACTTTTTTGGGAGCGTGGCAGTATCCAAATCAACGGGAGGCTTGGGAAATTGTTCATATCGGGAAAATCAGTTCTTGGTTTTTGCTTGTTGTGATTAGCTTTATCATTGTGGCGCAGCTCAAGCACGTGAAAATGAAAAAAGAAAAGGAAGAAGTTTGTCAGCACTTCATTTAATGAGGTGCTTTTTGTTTTTTTAATACTGTTTGATAGAGCGGGTAGCTGTTAAGGAATTGTTAAGAGCAAATATGTATAATCAAAAACAAGAGTCGTAGATCTTTAGATTCAATATTGTATGGTTCAATCATTACCCTTATAGTCCTATTTGCTCTCTGTCTTTTTAAGGCTACGGAAAGGGGGATAAGCAGCAGATATAAAAGGCTAAATTCACAAATGCGAAAAAACTTCATAGAAGAATGATAAACTTGATAATCTTATAATGTAGGAGGAGACCTATGGCGTGGACGTTTTTGTTACATATTAAAAATGACACTGATCGAGAGTTAGAGGTTGTACAATCACAATTGCATTGGGGCTACTGGAATACGGATAACCAAGAAAACAACGGACCAAAAAATATTCTGCCAGGAGAAACTGTACAGGCGGTGGGTGTTAACGCTTCCTTCGGACCAAATGGATATGAGTTTTCCTGTTCATGGAAAGATAAAACGCCAAAGGGCGAATTACCATACGGCGTGCTAAGTCTATCCGTTGATGTACCCCATAGGGGAAGTAATAAAGCGGCATGCAAAACTACAGGTCAGCTTAAAATAACAGGTTGGGAGAACATACCTGATGATGGGCATGATTTTGTTCGCTCCATTACAATAAGCATGCCGAAGAAACAAGAGAAGATGTTTTTTAGAGGAGATATTCGAAATTGGAATGAAGTTGAAAAGGTCAAAGAGATTGACGTATTTGATATGAATCAATGTATCCCTGAAACAATGGCAATTGAGAGAAGATGGGTCGGACGCACGTCAGTATCTGAAATTCCCAAAAGATTATGGGAAGCGATTAAAGATCCTGTGTACTCAAGTATGTATTCAAAAAATATATCTGTTAAAAAATATTTTTGCTTAGCTATTTATAGCGTCGAAGCGGATACGAAAAAAATAGAATCCCTTGGAGCAGGGGGGAAAACAACGGTTACAAATGAAATGGAAACCATCACTTCTAGTAAAAGAAGTCTAGAAACTGTCATGTCACTTGAGTCATCTATTTCTTCTACCAGCAAAATGGGGGCAAGTAAAACATTAGAAGTGTTGACAGCGAGCGCCGAACAAGAACTGTCTGTAAATCTTACATCAAAATTTGAGATGACTTACGCAGTTGAAGACAGTACAGAGCAAAAGGTGCGGGACACAAGAGAACAAACTTTTGAAGCCCCACCTGATAAAAGCCTCATCATTGTGCCGTGGATCTTTAGCAAAAATGCCCTTTTGTATCGGGAAGATATCCACGGAGAAGTAGAATTAGTTGGAGCTTCTGAATGGAAGCTGGCTAAAATTCATTATAGCTATCATAAGTAAAATAATAGTATATACAAAGAAGGTGAGAGAATGTCCTGGACATTTGCGTTAAATATTACAAACGCGACAGATCGAGAATTAATCGTGGTAAATCCTCAATTACATTGGGGCGATTGGAATACAGATAACGAAGAAAACAAAGAGCCTAAAAACATTCCGCCAAAAACGACTGTACAAGCAGTGGGAGTAAAGGCTGCTTCAGGTCCGAATGGATACGAGTTTTCTTGCTCATGGAAGGATCATGCGCCAAAAGGCCAGTCATCGTACGGCATGCTAACGCTATCAATTGACGTACCTTATATGGGTAGCAATAAAGCAACATGCAAAACTACCGGTGATCTCAGAATAGATGAGTGGGAAGACGTACCTGATGATGGACATAATTTTGTTCGCTCCATCATTATCTCTTGCTCTACTACGTAGCAGAAGCGTGCAACTTTTATAATATAAAAGGAGTGAGAAGTCGATGCCTATAGCAAAAGGCGATAAAGGACGGAATATGGGCAGTACAAACAGTAGCTTGCGAAGAGAAATTACAGAAGATATCATTAATGAAATTACAGACATCGGTAACATTCAAAGAGCTAGAAATAGTATTTATACATCAGAAAATTTTCATTTAGACGCTAAAGGATTAGGAAAAGATAGGTATCAAGCGGAAATACAGTATAGACGAGGGACGAAACAAACCGTTGCTGTCATTGAGGTAAGCGATACGGCTACAAGCGCTGCGGATGCTAGAGCGGCATTAACGAAAAGCTTAAACGATGGCTATCGGTGGATTGTAACATAAACAATAAGCGTAACAACAAAGCCCTCCTGTCGAAATGGCAGGAGGGCTTTGTTATTTCAATTTCATAAAGAAAGTTCAGCAAAGACAACAAGACGCCGGGCGTGTTCTTGCTTTTTTTTGTTAAACTTACCGGCACAGGTAATTAGGTTGAGATTGGCTTTTGCCGACGCCCCAAAAATTTTTTCTAAAGGGGCTTCTTTTACCTTGAATGATTCGACAGACTTTACGGAGAAAACCAACGTAGTACCTTTATTGTCATACAGAAAAATTTTATCTTTTGGTTGCAGCTTTCTCAAATGATAAAAAATGGCCGGACCCGTATAATGATCAAAATGACCTGCAATGACAGCATTTCCTTTCTCTCCTGGTTTTGTCCACGGCATTAGGATTCCTGCTTTATTGAAGGAAGCGGGTACACCCATTTGTCCGTTAGCTAAAATACCTACAGGTTCAATGGGTGCAACCAAGCCAATGGACGGTATTTCCAAACGAGTTGGCACGATAGCTGCTGTGTTTATGGCATGAGTGCTGCGTATGTTATGTGAAAAGAGTAAGAGAGAGGTGAAGGAAGATAGAAAAATGATAAAAAGAATAATGCGTATGCTTCTATACATTGTTATCCTCGCGAGATAAAAAGAAAAAGGGGAGCCTCCCCTTTTTCTTTTTTCATGATATTATTCCACTTCACTTGCTCCACCTGCGCCGGTTTTCGGCATATGTGGTTTCGTCTCTTTAATGTGCATTTTTCCATGATGTTTTGCATGATGTGTGCTCTTTGTGTGCATCTTCTTTTCGTGATGCTCAGTAGCAGCGAAAGCGGAAACTGAAGAGCCTACGACACATGCTGCAAGTGCGAATGCGAAGAACTTTTTCATTACGATCACCTCACTATAGGAAAATGTATTTCGCATTACTTAAGATGTCCTAAGGAAGAAAATTTACAATTGTAAATGTCATCCATAACTGTGTGCTCCTACTGAGCATTTTCTTCTATCGCCTGATGGATTAAATCAGACAGCGTGACAAATTTATACCCCTTTTTGGAGAGGATATTCAGGATTTGTTCCAAAGCCTTTACGGTTTGTGTC
The DNA here is from genome assembly GCF_041379945.2 of Aneurinibacillus sp. REN35. Classification (NCBI taxonomy): domain Bacteria; kingdom Bacillati; phylum Bacillota; class Bacilli; order Caryophanales; family Paenibacillaceae; genus Aneurinibacillus; species Aneurinibacillus baijiui. The sequence goes on from NZ_JBFTXJ020000003.1 coordinate 458,435, forward strand.
CGATTCACTCCCGAGTCATGAAATAATACGATGTGTCCAGGTTCAGCATGTTGTGTAACCTGCCTTACCATGTTTTTGATACCCGGGTTAGACCAATCCCTTGTATCTTGATTTCTTGACCATATGACAATCATATGTTTTTTCCTGCGGGCCGCTTCAATCACAATATCATTTTTTACACCGCCGGGAGGACGAAAGAACACGGGGTATTCTCCGGTCAAAGAGTGAATAATAGCGTCGGTCTTTTGGATTTCTTCCTGTAATTGCTCTACGGTGATTCGCCTCATAGAAGGATGAGAAAATGTATGATTTCCAATCTCATGTCCTTGCTCACTCATTTCTTTAATAATCGATCCATATCGTTTTGCACGCTGCCCCGTAACAAAAAAGGTTCCCTTTGCCTGGTACTTATCTAACGTCTTTAATACTTTGCGTGTATAGACGGGGTGTGGACCGTCATCAAAAGTGAAGGCAATCAGCTTTTCTTTAATCTTGGCGTTATAAAAAATGTCCTGAAAAGAATAATCTGTTTCTTTATGAATGGAAGCCGGACCCATATTTGTGGCAACATACTGCTCATGTACCGATTGAGATGCGGAATAGGCGCAGAGGATGAGTAAGCATACATAGATGATCATTTTTTTAGTCTTCATTATTTAATGCCGCCTCCATTATGGACAATGTATTCTTTGGTATAGACTGTACAGTTTTGCTTCTCCAAACTCTGCAGCATACAATTATTCAATAATGCCCAAGAAAAGCAGATCGAGGCGATGAATTTGTTTTGTTACAGGCAAGTGATTTTGTTTTTGAAATTGAATCACGGCTTGTTCTGTACGTAGATCAAAAATGCCGTGGCATGTACCAGAATAAAAGCCGGCCGCCTGCAGGCGATTCTGCACCAATTGAACCAATGCACCGCGCGAACCGCGTACCAATACACGATATGTCAAATCCTTATGCCCGGTAATCGGCCCCTCTACGATTACGTTGGTTCCCACGGGTACGATTTCATACAGTTCTTCGATATCCCGATTCTTCATCCGAAAACACCCATGGCTTACATTTTGACCGATCAGGTGCGGCTTATTTGTGCCATGTATCCCGTATTTTCCCCATGGCACGTTTAAGCCGAGCCAGCAGCTTCCAAATCCCCCGCCCCATCCCGTATCCTTTGAAGTAATACGGAAGATCCCTACTGGGGAAGGAGTTTCCCGAGTACCTGAAGCCACCTTGAACTGTTTAATTGTCCGCCCGTCTTCCATAAGCTGAAGACTCTGATGCCAGAGGTTAATGCGGATTTCATAAGAGGGTACTGCCTTATGGGTGGAATAGGCCGTTACAGTACAAAAAAAAAGAACAGATAATAAAATACCGCTAAGCAGAATGCTCAGTTTTGCGAAGCTGAGCGAAAAAATCTTTGACATTCCCATGTAATGCAATTCCTTTCATGTAAAAATCATATGTATGTCACTACACCCTTGGTATGTTATTTTGTATGTTCTCCTCGATCCTTGCTGGTTATCAAAGATTTTGTAGTAGGGGAGATAATAAATAAAACCAAGCTTTCCTTCAATTTCTACCATTACAATTACTAAATGTGCACAAGATAAATACAGAGATGGAACAATTCTGTATGATGACGGCATAGAAAGTTGCCGATTTTTTCTCTGCAAGATTTAGGAAAAGTCTAACAAAGGCGATGATAGATAATGGCATATAGGGCAGTAACCATTCCGTTTTTTTTCCTTTTGTTTCTCTGTTTCTCTTTTTCCGCTTTGGCTGAAGAAAAGCATGCCCTAGAGAAAGAAATTTCTTCTTTTCTTACTCGGCTTTTCCAAGCGCGGACACAGCTTCTGATTCATAATACCCCCACTGTATTAGATAAGTTTTACCGTGTAGAAGAAAAAACGAGCCGCTATGCTCTTCAGCATGAACGGCGGCGGGCTCAATACATTCATACATGGGCCGAAAAAAGAGGGCTTTTGTTTACGGATGCATCCCAAAGCATTCGAATTGCTCGGATACAAGCACAAAAAGATGCTGCCACCATCTCTTTAGTACATACGCTTAAGTTGACGTATGTATATCCTGATAAAGAGAGCAAACCTCAATCTTTTGGTGTCGGCACCCGCCATAGCATTAAACTAAAAAAAATAAATGGCACATGGTATGTGGCAAAAGAATGGTATTCAGATCCGATTGAAGAGAATCCAAACACCATTCCGTCGCATTTTGTACAGCCAGTTCTGCATCATACTGACCTGGTCTCAAAAAAACAGCAAAAGACGTCTTCTAGTAAGAAAAAATTTAATCGTGAGAAGGCGGTGAACTATGCGAACAAATATGCAGGTGCCGCATGGGGCGCCGGAAATAATCACGGGTACAATCCGAAGTATCGGGATTACCATTACGAGGGGGGAGATTGTACCAACTTCGCGTCTCAAGTGCTTGGAGACCCGGAAGAAGGCGGTGGACTACCGATGCGCGGCGGTTGGTACTACCGCTATAAGCGAGGGGGAAGCACGACATGGGTGCAAACAGATGCCTTTAAGCACTTTCTTATTCGAAGCGGGTACGGAAGGGTCGTAGCAAAAGGAACGTATGCAGACATTGTGAAGCCAAGCCCGTCTCATCCGCAGGGTGCTCTCGCTCGATTGCAGCCCGGTGACTTAATAGGCTATGAACTCAAGGGAGATATTGATCACTTTTCTATTGTGGTAGGACGCGATGATAACGGATACCTGTTAGTGAATTCTCATACAGGTGACCGCTATCGCGTGCCGTGGGATTTAGGATGGGATCAATATACGACGTTTATTTTGATTCATATCAAGGATTGAAGCCAATCTTCTCCGGCATAACAAAGGAATGTCCGTCATATTTTTAACCATGGGACAACGTTTCTTTTGGAATACCGGAGGGGAAATATGGCTATTCCTGTTTTTTTCAGACAGCTGGCACTTCGCACAAGTGCCATTTTTGTTGTTAAGTTGATGGGCGCGCTTATTCGTATTCCGCTATTTCGTCTGCTTGGAGCAGAAGGAGTGGGCCTTTATCAGATGGCCTACTCTTTTTATGGACTGGTTCTTACCTTTATCATGGGTGGATTTCCAACCGCACTCTCCTTGTTAACAGCTAAGGATGCAAGAAAAGGAAAAACTTTAACAATCATCCTGCTTGTCTGCTTAGCGTTCGTTGGAAGCTGTGCGGCGTATCTGACGTATATTTTTGCTCCGAGGATTGCACTGTTTATGGGGGATCAAAAGCTGACAGTTGCGATTCAGTACATAGCGCCTGCTTTATTTACGGTTCCGCTGCTTCATCTTATCAGGGGTTATCTTCAAGGGATAGAATACTATGGGTATATTGCGGGTTCGGAAGTGATTGAACAATTGGTTCGTGTCTGCACCATGCTTGGGTTGGTTACATTATGGATGATGCATGGAGAAGTATGGACTGTCGGTGGAGCTGTCTTTGGAGCTTTTAGCGGAGCAGTATGTGCTCTCTTGTTTTTATTGTTTCCGCTGCGTGTGTCCTTTCAAGTTAGTAATAATGAAAGGACGACACAAAGTCTTTTTATCGGCTTTCCCATTTTCCTGCACAGTGCATTGGCGATTTTGGCAACCAGGCTGGTTGTCCCGGTATCTGAGTTTCTAGATGCCCTTATTATTCCACATCGTCTGCAGGATGGAGGCATGAGCATCACTCAGGCGACGGCTGTTTTTGGTGAGATTTCCGGAATGGCCGTAACGGCTGTGTATGTGCCAACAATTGTAACGGCTGCCATCTCACATACACTGTCGTCAAAAGTAGCGGAGGATTGGAAAAGTAAAAAATATAACGCTTTTTCCAGAAAGTCGCGTCTCACCATCCAGCTCACCTGGGGATGGGGGATTGTTTCCCTGCTTTTTCTTTTCTTCTATGCATATGAAATTTCAACTCTGCTCTTTGGAAATGACGAGGTTGGGCGTGGCATTCGTTATTTGTGTGCTGTTCCCTTGCTTACGGGAATCCGGGAAGTAACAACGACCATCCTATGGTCACAGGAGAGGGAGAAGGAGCCGATAATGGGTCTTATACTAGGAATCGTGTGCTCTGTCATTCTCGCCTATTTTCTTGTCGCCATTCCCGGGTATGGATATGAAGGAGCAGCGCTCAGTATTTTGTCATTAGAATGTGTAGCAGCGATATGGAACGTAGTACAAATTAAAAAAATGAACAATGGTATTTTTCTTATATTCCCTGCGCTGTGGGAAGCCATTTGTATTCTTGTTACCGGAGTGCTGTATTTTTTTCTGCTCAGTACAATGAAGGGCGCGTTCTTTCACACCCTTCCTATCTTCGTTCAAGAAATTGGCGCCATGGCTTTATTTGGTGGAGGAATGGCTGTGTATATCGGAATAAGATTTTTGAAAAAGAATCGGTACGCAATTTACTGAATTCCAACCATGTTTTTAAATTGCCTGATCGTTGTGTTGGATAGAATGCTGTATCTTGGGACTTCAAAAGGTGGTGTTCCTGAATGTACTTTACCGGGCTTTGTCGTCAATGCCATTGTATAGCCTGCCTTTTTGACCAGTTGTATTGTATCTTTGGTATATTGTCCGTACGGATAGGCAAAGTAATGAGTATCTAGAAGCATTCTGGATAATCCAAGGTCAATGAGCACATCTTCTGAAGGCTTCGCAAGCAAAAAACTCTTTCTTCCCACCATTCGATGAAACGTATCCGCATGTCCTTCATATTGAAATATATCCGAATATCGAGGAAGCTCAGGCCAGCTAATATAGTTAAGCTTGTCTGGGTTAAAAACTTCCGGCTGTTTTCTTATGCTTTCTGTAATCGGAAAAAGGACGGCTTTGTACCGATATTTCTTTAAAATAGGATAGGCATACTTAATATTGCTCAAATATCCGTCATCAAAAGTAATTACAACGCTTTTTGTAGGTACTGTTCTTTTCTTATGAATAAACTGTTCAAGCTCCTGCAAAGTAATGGTTGTATAACCATTGGTGTGAAGAACTTTCATATGACGAGCGAATAATTCAGGCGTAATCACGCCGACATTTCTTCTGAATTTTTTATTTTCCTCCTTTTTCAAAATGTGATGATACAGCAATACGGGGACTCCTTGATCCCTTGTGTTATGTGGAGTTTGTTTGGCATATACAAATGGGCTTACTACAAGCAAAATCAAAATCCCAAGCAGTATTGTTTTCATTTATGTTGTTCTCCTTGTTTGCATGATCCATTGTATGTTTTTACTTTTCCATCGCAAGGGACAAGCTATACTTTGTACAACGGTGGATAATGTTTAGTTTATATCCGTTCTTTTCTTATACGTAAAAAAGGGGAAAAATAACAAAAATATACATACCTACATGTAAACAGATATGGGAATGATACTTTTGTTTACATTTTCATATACAGAAGAAAGCGGGAGTGCTTACATGGAGGATGAAGAATTGGATAACAGGAGAGTCGTATGGATGATAAAAAAACATGGGATTTGATCTCAGCCGCGTCAATTCCACTTGTTATGACATTAGGCAATTCGATGCTGATCCCTGTTCTGCCAATCATGGAGAAAAAAATGGGAATATCTCCATTGCAGGCCAGTATGGTGATTACCGTTTATTCTGTAGTGGCGATCTTGTTTATTCCTTTGGCCGGATTTCTCTCCGATCGAATGGGACGAAAAATCATTATTATTCCCAGTCTCCTTATCGCTGGACTCGGAGGTCTTTTATCGGGCTGGGCAGCCTGGAAAATGTCCAATCCGTATTTAATGATTCTTGTGGGTCGGTTTCTACAGGGAGTAGGCGCAGCAGGTGCGTTTCCAATTGTTATGCCTCTGATTGGAGATATGTTTCATAGTAAGAGCGAAGTAAGCGAAGGATTAGGCTTTATTGAAACATCGAATACGTTCGGCAAGGTAGTAAGCCCGGTTTTAGGGGCCTCCTTAGCATCGCTTCTGTGGTACATTCCGTTCTTTGCTACAACTGTCTTTTGTTTAATCTCAGCGTTACTTGTAGCTTTTTTTGTAAAAGCGCCGAACGAGCAAAAAAAAGCGAAGGATTTTAAGGCGTTTAAAGCATCCATTGTGCATATTTTCAAGACTGAGGGTCGTTGGTTGTATGCTATTTTTTTTATTGGCTGCATTGCTATGTTTGTTTTGTTTGGTGTTCTTTTTCATTTATCCTCCATATTAGAAAATCAATATAAAATCGAAGGGGTGGTAAAAGGACTCATTTTAGCCATTCCGCTAGCAGCTTTATGCATCAGTTCATATAGCACCGGTAAAGTAATTGGGGAGAATAAGATCATAATGAAGTGGTGCGCCTTTATAGGGATGATTGTTTTATCTGGAAGCATATTATGGATCAGTTTTTCAAATGGGATTTATCTTCTGCTTTTTGCGCTTTGCCTAGGGGGCATTGGTATTGGTGTAGCTCTTCCTAGCCTGGATGCTTTAGTTATACAGGGGTTCGAAAAGGAAGCACGAGGAACGATTACATCGTTATACAACAGCGCCCGTTTTATTGGTGTAGCGCTTGGTCCTCCTGTCTTCGCCTTTTTAATAAAATTCTCTCATGAAACTTTATTTTTTTCGGTTACGGGGATATGCGTGATCGCTGCCGTTCTTTCGTTATTTGCAATTAAGCCTCCGGACAAACCGCCGCAAAAAGGTACGGTTTTTTCAACCCTTTCACCTAAAAAAGAACCCGGCTGATGCCGGATTCTGTTCGTAAAGAAATAGCCCATGACAGGTCGGTACGATCAATGGGTAAGCATGATGATGCTTTCTTCACCATTTACAAATATTAATTTCCATATATCATCATCAATAACTCGAACAGCCGTGTATATTTCTCCTTGATACTCAACTTCTCCTAGAACAGTGGTCTGCATGGACATCGTTGTATTACCTCCTGCTTACTGGTTACGTTTTTTTACCACCTAATAGGCTCTAGGAAACAAAAAAAATGGTTGTATGGTAGGAGATAAGGGAGAGGATTTTTGAAACGAAGGATGCCGTATTGCATATATTTCTATTTATTTCCAATAAGAGTTTTTAGGAGGAGAAGCAGGATAGCCTAAGTCCAGCTTTATAAAAGGTTGATGAGCAGTTCTGTAACAAGTTAATGCTGTCGAATAGATTGTCGATAACAAACTTTTTTTGTCATAATTTATGTTATTATGTAAGTGAATTTTTTCACAAGAGGAAGAAGGATGATTTTTGGTAATAAATAAACATGACTATTCAATAGGTAATTATACCCTATTTAAATAGGTCTTTTTTCTGTAATATGAGCTTGTTAGTACATTTCAGAAAGAGGAGGAAGTAATATGAGTCAGCAATACTCGGTAGTTTTTGTGAATCACTCGTCCAATTCGGGAAGCGCATGTGTATTTCAACAGGATCCGAATTTAGCGACTCATAACGCAATGTCGTTGGCATGGTTTACAAAGTTTAATTATCCTAACACGAAGGTTCTCTTCAAATGGAATATTGATTACAGCTTTGTATGGAGTGAGACAGGCGTACTAGTTCCTGGTGTTCAGTTCATTGCAAATGAAGTATTGCCCGCTGATCTAACAAAAAACAACTCTGTCACCCTTTCACATGAAGGTGGTGCGTATACATTCACCAATCAAAAGACGGCCAGTTCTTCAGCCGGTAGCTTAGTAATTAATGAAGATGGCACCATTCCTTTGAAACAGGCTTCAGTAGGAATCGGTATGTCCGGCAATGGAACATTTGCTGTACAAGCCCAGCCAAATCAAATACTGACGTTTACACCACACCCTAAATATTATATCGCATTTGGTTCCTTCTCAGAAGGAGAAGTATTAGACATTGATCAAATGTCACAATCTGCTGAAATCGCGTTTCAACCAAATGTCTACTCGATGACGGCTATTTTAAATCAAGATAACTCATGGACAATTCAGCCGACAAGCGCTGTAAATAAAGAAGTAGCTGAAGCCCGCGAGCTGCAAGAAAGATTATAGATCATGAAAGAAACGGCTTTTTGATACATTCAAAAAGCCGTTTTACTTCTATTAAATAGGAGGAGAAAATGGATGCCTTGTACAAGAGGAGATAAAGGACGTAATATGGGTCAAACAAACAATAAACAAAAAACGGAGATCCAAGATGAGATTATTGATGAAATCGCGAATATCAATGATATCAGACGAACGAAAAATAGCATTTACACATCGACTAATTTTCATCTAGATGCTGTGGAATTAAAAGATAGTTATAAAGTGGAGATACAGTTTAAAGGCGGCACGAAACAAACCGTTTCTGTAATCGATGTCAGCGATGCAGCTACAAGCACGGCAGATGTAAAAACGGCGCTGACGAACAGCCTAAATGATGGCTATAAGTGGCTGGTTACGTAAAAAGCTAAATCTACCTGTGAACCTGCGGATTGATATTGAAATGAGTCCGGATGAAGCAATGAAACAGGTTGTTACATGCTATGAAGACTTACTACATGAAAACCTGCTCATTCGCTCGCTTCGTTTGCTTGATGACGTAAATGAAGGAGAGCAGATGAAGATTGGTCAGCATCGTGTTATCGTTCGAATTGTGAATCGTCCATAAACATAACAAGCCGATTTCCTATGTGGTAGGGAAATCGGCTTGTTTTTATGCATTATTGCATTCTATGCATTTTATTGGCGATGTCTTTTGCGATCAAGCACCCATGCATCCGGCCTGTTTCAATAAAGACTTCGTTGGCGTTCTTTCCGGAGGCGATAACGCCTGCAATATAGATTCCCGGCGAAGACGTTTCCATCGTATCCGGATTAAAGACCGGAATCTCATTATCGTCTTTGAAAGCTACACCAACTTCACGCAGCATGCTTCGATCCGGGTGAAACCCAGTCAGGGCAAGTACGAAGTCGTTGTCTATTTGTTGTTCTGCTCCATCCTTCACGACAGTAATCGTTGTCTCCGAGATATGTGTGACACATGAGCGGAACAGCATCTGAATTCGCCCTTTATTCACCATGCTTTCAAAGATAGGACGAACCCACGGCTTGATAATTGGTGAGTAGGTTTCTCCTCTGTATACGACTGTTACCTCTGCTCCGACCCTAAGCAGCTCCATAGCTGCGTCAATGGCTGAGTTGCTGCCACCAATGACAGCGACTTTCGTTCCCGTATACGGATGGGCTTCCCGGAAGTAATGTGTAACTTTAGGCAGTTGCTCACCGGGGATACCGAGCATGTTCGGGTAATCGAAATAACCAGTCGCCACTACAACATACTTGGTGAGTACGGTGCTTGTATTCTGGAATCGATCCTCTACAGTTAATGCATACGATCCATCCTGTTGCGTGTGAATCGCGGTAACCTTATGGTATGGACGGATGCGAAGATTGCTTCGGTTTGCGACATTGCGATAATATGTTAATGCTTCAAGCCTTGTTGGCTTCTCATTTGGTGTAGAAAAAGGGTATCCTCCAATTTCAAGCAGCTCCGGGGTGCTGAAAAATTGCAGGTTTGTTGGATATAAATAAATGGAGTGAACTACGGACTCTTTCTCGATAATAAGAGGCTCGATACCGATTTTTTGTAGTTCTAGCGCGGCAGATAACCCACAGGGACCCGCACCGATAATTACGACTTCTTCCAAGATGGTTCACCTCTCAGCAATGATGTATACTATGATAACTTATACAATAAGATTTTACCAATAGGTTATGACTTTACCTATACACAAAAACACGATCCCCTCTTTGATTAGAGAAAGATCGTGTTTTTGTGTAGCTTGTGGATGGAATATATGTACATAACAAGGGAGCACATAAAAAAAGCGGAAGCGAGAAGGGACAAAAGAGGTGGACATCTCGCTTCCATGGTTAGAAGGTGATAAATGAAGAGAGTACTTATCAACACGTTATAATATAAGCAAAATGGATGCCAAAGTTGAAATGATCGTAGAAAAAATACAAGATGAAACACAAAAGTTAGATATAGCGCGGTATTATCTATCCTCAAAGAACGCTAGCTGTGGTGTTCTCCGATTGTATAACAGACAAGAATTATGCAATTTTACATATAATCTATGCGCATAAGCATAATTCAGTTGGGATTGCATAGGGAAGGCCGTCGACTTGCAAAAAAATACCCTTTCTAGATGGCCATCTAGAGAAAGGGCAAAGGAACGAGGTATTGTAGAAAAGTTTACTTACTAGACATATGTAGTGTACTACAGGCTGTAAAATAAAAAGTTACAAAACGGTTAAAGTCCTGTGTTTGTCACCGTATCATTTTTTAAACAGCTTGGGTGTAATATATCTGATTTCAACGAATCCTGCCACCAGTACGAAGAGAATAAAGGCGATTGTAAAGGTAGACTGAGAAGCGCCAGGTATAAGTAGTTTTAATGTGCGGCCGAATATATAGCCCAAGCCAAAATAATAAATCAGGATAAAAACTATTTTCTTAATGTTCATAGCTCCCCCAAGACGAGTAAAATCGTAAGCCTCTCTCTCGATGAGCCCGAAAGAGAGGGGCTTGTTTGTATTTTAGCACAGTTGGAGAAGGTAGGTTATACCCCTGTTTTTGAACGGAAAGTACGAAATAATTTGTACAAGGCAAATAACACCCCCGCCCAAAACAGCCATGCAAGCAGTGAGAAGCCGAACCCATGGACAAAGCTAAACGGATGTAGGATGCTTACAAAAAGCGCCCCTAGGCCGAATGCAAATAGACCGCGCCCAATTCCCCGGGCAGGAGAGGGTTGGGGAGCAGGTGTCCGATTTCGCGGCTGATTTATATCAGTAGCGGGTCGGCGCGGTGTAATACCAACACCGCCTCTGCCCCCGCCTCTCCGTGTAATCTCAGTCTGTGCTGCTGGCTTGGTGGATGGAGATTGAACGGTAGTATGGCTGCGTTCTGCTTGCGTGTTGCTGTCGCTGCGTGAACACGCGGGAAGCGTAGGGAATGTGAAAGCAAGCAGCATGCTGAGTGAAAGTAGATGTTTCTTCATGATGCACTCCTGTCTTTGGTGATGGTTTCTTATAGTCATCTCCCGATTATGAAATTCCATTCTCTGGTTCGTGCTAGGATGTGCGAAAGTATAACAAAATGTACAAGCCAAAAGCATAATGTGTGAATAAAATGTAGCAGAGCGGGGTGATGACATGAATATCGATCCTTTTTGGGCTACATTTTTTGTTGTGCTAGGGGGAGTAATCGGAAAAGTGCTTGATTTCTTTATGGGACGACAGAGGACTCGGCTTGACGAGAAAATCAACCTGATGAATGAACTGCAGGAGGAAGTGCTGCGTTTGCAGACAAGGGTTACGCGTCTAGAGAAACAGAATTATGATTTACTTGTCAAAATGGCGGAGTTTCAAGCAGAAAACAGCAAGTTAAAAGCAGAAAATGAGTGGTTAAAAGAAAAGGTCAATGAGATGCAGGACAGGCAGGAAGGCTAGTGCTGCATGTCGAAAAGACTTTATGAAAAAGCAGCGGGGTGATCGGTATGCGGTTTTTATTTGATATTTCCTATGTGAGCTTCTACTTACTTATTCTATTCAGTCTTTCTTTTTCATACTTTACGCTTATTGAACATTCCTTTGCTGGCTGGACAGGAGGGTTCGAATATTTTGTGTGTTTGCTTGTGTGCCACACTGTGCTGAAAGAATTGTTATGTATAAGGGATTAATTACCACATTTCTTCATGTATATCTTTTAAACCTTGTGGGATTTTAAGGGTACAGAACACCAAGATTACCCATATAGGAGGATACAAGTATGCAGCATATGACACACCAGAGCACCCGTACACGCAGCACGAATGACCTAGTTGCTCCCATTGCAGCTTCAGCATTAGAACAGATGAAATACGAGATTGCAGCAGAGTTTGGCGTACAGCTTGGCCCAGATACGACGGCGCGCCAAAACGGTTCCGTAGGCGGCGAAATGACCAAGCGTCTTGTGCGTATGGCAGAGCAGTCGCTAACCGGCCGTATTCATTAAAAAATAGGGTAGCATATCAAGCAGAAAGGGATGTTCCAGTAGCGAATATCCCTTTTTTTATGTGTATAGATAGGTGCGTTCAGCATCTACTGACTAGATTGTATGGAAGTGTTGTGTGTCTTTGAGTTAAAAAAAGGTTCGAGGTGTACAGTCAGTTGACGAATAATATCGGTGGCTTCTAGTGACGGTGTGTGCTCGCTTTCTGTATATACATCCTGCAGAATGCGTAGAAGTGTCGCTTGATTAAGCTCCTCTTGCCTCTGTTTTTTCTCTATCTGTGCCATGTTGTGTCGTTCCCTTCTTTATCGTTGTTTAGAATGGCTGATTGAATACTACCACATTTTTTGCATATCGAATCACCCTGAATCAATGTGCTGAAGGAGGTTGACGATATATTTTTGATTATTTATAATAATTACAAATAATCAAAAATATACAGAAATGAGGGTGACAGATATGAAAGTGATGGTAGTTGCCGGAAGCGCACGAGAACAATCGAATACGAGAGGATTGGCGCAAGCGATTCAAGCATATATTGAAGAACAAAAAGCAGAGGTGCTGTTTTTTGATGTTGGTACGCATGAACTCCCGTTGTATAAGGGAGGAGAGGAAGGGGGTCATCCTGAAGTACAACGCTTGCGAAGCTATGCGGAACAAGCGGATGCTTTCTTTATCTGTACACCGGAATATCACAGTGGCATGAGCGGCTCACTTAAGAATGCGCTGGATTTTCTTGGAGGCGATCACTTCCGTGGTAAACCGTCTATGATTGCAGCGGTCGGAGGGGGCGGCAAAGGTGGAATTAATGCACTGAATGGGCTAAGAACGGTACTGCGTGCGCTCTACTCCATTGTACTTCCAGAGCAGTATGTGACGGATGTAGTATGCTATAATGATCGCTGCGAGCTGGTGCATGAAGAGAGCAATACGAAGCTTAAAGAGATGGCACAGCAGCTTGTACGAGTAACTGAAGCATTAAGGAAGTAGGGATATGGTGAAGAATGTGATGATGTTATGATGGGCAGAAGCCATCTGGCGCTTGGAGCGCTAGCTGGTGTGGCTGTAGCTAAGTTAACGGGAGCGGATATGATCAGCGGTGCCGGTATCGTGCTTGTAGCAACGATGTCGGCACTTGTTCCCGATTTGGATGCAAATGGGCTGTTGACGCGGAAGCTTACGGATCGTCCGCTGCGTTTTGTACGTCTGTTCTCTGGCTATATTGGCGTCATATTAATTTTGTTGAGTTATTTTCCAGATACGCGCAATGGACAATTTTTGACTGCTTTTATCGGTCTATTGTTTCTTGGTGTAGGATTTGTACTGCGGGATAATGCTTCACGCAAGTGGATGGTTACACTGCTTGGTATACTGTTGATGGGCAGTGCAGTATATTTGCAGTTTGGCGAACGTGCGGTAACGCTTGGGAGAATCCCGTATGAGGTGCTGCATTCACATCATGTCTGGCTGCTGGGTCTGGGGCTTTTTATCGCTATTGTTCCTCATTTCTCACACCGTACATACACGCATACGGTTTGGGCGCTGGCAGCATGGGCATATATCTGGTTGTATGCTGAAGCGTCGCTACGTATGGAAGGTTTATTTCTAGGTGCTGTAGCAGGCTACTTATCGCATCTTCTAGCAGATACGCTAACAATCTCAGGAGTGAGGTACTTGCACCCTTTTCCTCCGGTTGTAAAGCTGCCTTTGATCCGCACGAAAAAGGATAGCCGGAAGGAGACGGCTGTGGTGCTAGTAAGTGCGGTATTTGTGCTTCTGTTGTGTCTTGACATATTCCCTTTATAATTATTTCTTGAAATTTTAACAAAATATTAATATAGTAGGGTCGTTGAAGAAGATGGACGATATGAGCCGTCTCAAAGACGGCCCTTTTCATGTTGGAAGTTATATGAAGTAGAGGGGATTATGACGATGTCAGCTCTTGTATCAGTAATTGGAACTATTTTTGTTGATTGTAAAGGATTTGCAAAACAAAACTATCAGCCGGATACACGCAATATTGGAAGTGTTCAGTTCGTACACGGCGGTGTCGGCCGCAACGTGGCGGAAAATTTGGCTAATCTTGATATCCCAACCGCGTTCGTATCCTCGGTAGATGATTCGGGACTTGGACATGAGGTAATGGAACGCTTGCGTGCACTGTCCATTCAGGCCGATTATGTGCAGCCATGCCCCGCACAGGGAATGGGAATGTGGCTTGCTGTATTAGATGAGAACGGGAACCTTGCAGGCTCCATCTCTCAGATGCCTGTCTTACATGCACTTGAGACGGTTATGGAGGAGAAGGGTGAAGAGATTATCGCCCGGGCTACCCATGTTGTGCTTGAGCTGGATCTAAATGAGCGGATTGCACGACGTACGCTTGCACTGGCTAAGGCATGTAATCGGCCTGTATACGGTATTCCCGGCAATCTGGAAGTAATTATGCAGCATCCGGATTTACTTGAGGGTCTTGAATGCTTTGTCTGCAACAACTTCGAAGCGGATACATGTATGGGGATTGATTTTACCCATATGGATACGACTGAGCAATTGGCCGCTTTGCAGGCGCATGTACAGCGCATCGGATTGATCTCAATGGTAGTAACGCTTGGTGAGAAGGGGTCGGTTTATTATGACAGCCGAAGCGGCCAGGCCGGTTATCAGCCGGTCATGCCGGTTCAGCTTATTGATTCGACAGGCGCTGGAGACGCGTTTTTCTCCGGAACCGTAGCCGGACTGGTACGCAATCTGCCGCTTGAGGAAGCGGTGGTCTGCGGTACGAAGGTTGCTGGCTGGACGATTGAATATGCGGGTAGCAATTGCCCAGGATTACGGGAGAAAATGAACGCAGATCCATTTTTTCAGACGATGTTCGTTAAATAAGATGACAGCAGCCAGGACCTTGAGGTTCTGGCTGCTCTTAGTATAGAAGGGAGGGATCGAGATGCGATTGTTTATTGCGGGTGCAAGCGGCCGGGTAGGTTGTGAACTAGTGCGTTTGGCGCTTGAGGAGGGACATGAGGTTACAGCATTTGTTAGACAGATAAAGAGCATGGAGCCGCATGCCCGTTTGCAAATTGTGCAAGGAGATGTATTGAATTATAGAGCCGTATTGGAGGGGATGAGCGGGGCGGATGCTGTGCTTAGTGCACTAGGAACAGATGGTGCTCAAACGCTGTCTAAAGGAATTCCACATATTATAGAAGCGATGAGAAGACATCGCATTGCACGCATTGTAGCAGTAGGGACAGCGGGAATTTTGGATAGCCGCTTCGAGCCGGGGAAGTTCAGATACGAATCAAAAGAATCAAAACGGAAATCTAAACAAGCTGCCCATGAGCACCGACGAGCTTATGAATACCTACGGAATTCGGGACTTGCATGGACGATTGTCTGTCCTACCTATTTGCCGGACGGCATAGCGCATGGTAGTTATCGTGTAGAGAGAGAGATGCTGCCTAGAGACGGAGAGAAAATCACGGTAGGCGATACGGCAGCATTTACATATGCACAACTCTTCTCTTCAGAATTTTATGAGAGCCGTATAGGCATTTGCTATTGATTACGTGCAGGGGAAAGAGGTTTTTGCTCTGTAATTTAGAGGTAAGGAGAGGGGAGCAGCATGATAACGAATCCATGAGGAGTGTGAGCGTATGCGAAATCCACAAACAACCGCGCGCGTATATAGCGATGAAACAAAATTAACACAAGATATTCAGGAATTAAGAGCATATGGTTATAAGCAGGAAGATATTTATATTTTAGCAACAGACGCGGACAAGCAGCGGAAGCTTAATGAGGTAAACCGTACACATAATGTGGAATGGCTGGAAGTGGGACTTCTGGATTCGATGAAGAACTGGTTCCGCTCTGAGGAAGAGAAGACAGGAAACCAGATGGAGCACCTAGGTGTGTCGGATGAAGACATTGACGAATTGGAAAATCGATTAGGCAACGGTGAGTATGTACTTGTTGTACGAGATACGACTCGTGATAGCCACCATCCGTTTATCGATAGAGCCCATAATTATAATCAAGACCGCTAGAATCTAGCGTCTGCAAGCGTACCTATGTATCCATAATGGTACGCTTTTTTTATGCTAAGAAAAAGAGTGCATAGCACAGGCCAAACGGAAAATACTACAAAAGAGTATCTGGAAAAGACGGAAAGGGGTGGAAGGAAATGAACGAGCTGACAATCAGGGAAATGATGATGATCGAAGATGAACTGCGCGCAGAACAGATTACGGGAAAAACGCTGAATTGGTGCGCTTCCCAATGTCAGGAAGCATCGACGCGCAGCTTGCTTGAACAGATGGCGGAGCAGCATCAATTGCGTGTGGCTGAGATCTCCCAATATTTTAACCGTGCAGAGCACATTCAATAAGGTCATATGAGCATAGCAAAAGAGAAGGAGGGGCTTTATGCCAAACAATATAGAGGGACGCGGACTTACGGACCGTGAGATGATGCAGTTATGTCTTGAACTTGAAAAAGGGCGCTGCAGAAGCATATCGAATACGTTAGTAGAGACAAGTCATGGGAATTTGCGGGAGTTGTATCAGCGCTGCTTAGAGACGGCATTAACGAACCAGCAGCACATTGTAGATAGGATGCAGGAGCAGGGATATTATGAGATGCCGCGCGCAACACAGGAGCAGCTTGCCCGGATGCAAGAGCAGCTACAGAATAATCTGCATCCAGGAGATGCCGCGTCATCAACCTAGAAAAAGGGAAAGGACTATGAAGCAGAAAGCGACATGGTCCTTTCTTATATATGTTGCTGCTCTGTTCTACTCTTTTATATAGAAGAAAATCAGGCAAAAATGTAGAAAATAGCCCTAATAAGGTTACAATAAGAAAAAAAGATAATTTCGATAGCAGGTGGTGAGTGCTTTGTATCCGAGAGGACCGTTACAGTTAATGTATCGTTTGTACCGACATATTTTTCCTTCCGTAAGAGCGGAGGTAGCCCGCTGGCGGGCAAGAGCGGAACAGATTCCGGATCCAGAACTTCGCAAGCAGGCGCTTGATAGCATAAGCAATAAGCTTTTTCACTGTGAAGGTGGGTCGGTTTATGCTGCAGCTCATATGGCGCATAAGGATGAGCTGATTCGACTCATTGTTGCCTACCAGACAATTAGCGATTATCTCGACAACTTATGTGATCGTTCGACTTCGCTTGGTGCACGAAATTTTGATCGTCTCCATCAGGCGATGCATGATGCGGTATCCGGCACATTTTCTCCGGTTGATTATTATGAATTCAATACAGAAAAAGACGATGGCGGCTATCTAAAGGCACTTGTTGCTGCCTGTCATACAGAGATGGGGCGTTTGCCCGGCTATTCGCTCGTACAAGCGGATGCGTACGAATTAGCCTCATTGTATTGTGATTTACAAGTACATAAGCATGTGGGCAAGGGGGAACGGGAAGCGCGTCTTCTGGCATGGTGGGAAGAACACAAAGAAAAAGCGCCCGAGCTTTCATGGAATGAGTTTGCCGCAGCGACAGGCTCAACGCTATGTCTGTTCCATCTCTTTCAACTGGCTTCGCACCCAGACGTATCTGAGGAGCGGGTCAGCATGATGAAGCAGGCGTACTTCCCGTGGGTATGCGCGCTGCATATTCTCCTTGATTATTTGATCGATTTAGAAGAGGATGAGCTTGGTGGAGACTTGAATTTCATCGCATATTATAAGGGTGAACAAGCCATCTACGAGCGCATTCATTATATTGTGCAACAGGCAAAGCACTACATCCAGCCGCTGCCTGATCGGAAGTTTCATAGCATGATCATAGACGGGCTGCTTGGCCTCTACCTATCGGATGGAAAAGTCCAGCGCCAACCGATGGTCAAGCGTGTTGCCCGCTGGATTATCCGCTCGTCTTCCTTTCCGGCTCGTTTCTTTTTTCTTAATAGTCGCGGGTATCGTGGAAGCAAAGCGGTACTGCAGGCACCTCCGACCGGCAAGTAAGCCGGTTTTCTTTGTGGGGAAAATAAGGTATGATGAAGAATGTTTCGCTAGAAGACAAAGATAGGGACGAGTGAGAAAGAACGATGATAGTAACGACAAGACATGAAGCGCCGCATGAGATGAATGTGCAGGCTCAGGCACTTGCCGCTAAGCTCGGCGTACGCTTCATCGAACGAAAAAAATTATCCATTGCCAGGCTGCATGAGATGGAAGATCAGGTGCTTGTGGTCGCGGATAGTGGACTCAAAGCGTATACCAAAGGTGAGACATCCCCCTTCTTCTTCCATCCGGGCATGGCAATGCTTCGTATAAAAAGATTGCTTGCTGGCGATAATGATGTCATGGTTCAGGCGTGCGGACTTAAGCGAGGCGATATGTTTTTAGATTGTACACTTGGTTTAGCATCTGACTCCATAGTGGCGTCATTTGTCACAGGACAAGAGGGACGTGTGGTAGGCATTGAATCGGAGCTTCTTCTCTCAACAATCGTCGGCGAAGGACTTCTGCGGTATGAAAGTCCTCTGACTGAAGCGGCAGAAGCCATGCGGCGTATTGAGGTAGTGCCTATGCATCATTTGACTTTTTTGCAGCAATGTGAAAATAATAGTTTTGATATTATTTATTTTGATCCTATGTTTTTTCAGGCCATTGCGACTTCGCAAAGCATTGCGCCGCTTCGTCCATTTGCCAATTACGAAGAGCTTTCAATGCGTGCGATTGAAGAAGCAAGACGCGTGGCGCGTCGCCGTGTCGTAATGAAGAATCATCGGGAGAGTTCCGATTTTGAACGACTAGGCTTTACAAGACATAAGCGGATGGAACGCTCATTTACATATGGAATGATTGAGGTCGGGGGCGATGCGGAATGAATGAGAGAAGACAGCGTGTGCTTGCGCTCGTAGGCCCGACCTCGGTAGGGAAGACCGCTCTTAGTCTTGAGCTTGCCCGGCGGTTTGGCGGCGAGATTATTTCGGGCGATTCGATGCAGTTCTACCGTGGCATGGATATTGGTACGGCGAAGGCGACGGAGGAGGAGCGTGCTGTCATTGCGCATCATCTGATTGATATTTGTCGCCCGGATGAGGATGTCACGGTTGCTGAATTTCAGCGCCGGTGTAGGGGATTAATTGCGGAGATGAATGGGCGAGACACCCTGCCGATGATAGTTGGCGGCACAGGTTTGTATGTGCAGTCGGTACTGTATGATTATCAATTTTCAACTGCGGGTGAAGACCCGGTATATCGTGATGAGCTTACTGCCTTTACCGAGCAATACGGTCGGGATGCCCTTCATGCCAGATTGGCTTCGATTGATCCCAAAACGGCTGAACGCCTGCATCCAAATGATGTGAAACGCATGATTCGTGCGCTTGAGATTTATCATGTGACCGGAACGCCAATGTCGCATTATCAGACAAGGAGCGAAGAGTCACCGTACAATCTGCTTTTGCTTGGATTGACAATGGACCGCACGCTTTTGTACGAACGGATTAATCATAGGGTTGATCTGATGATTTCAGAAGGACTGATTGAAGAAGTGGAAGGCTTGCTTGCACAAGGATATGACGATACGCTTCGTTCGATGCAGGCGCTTGGCTATAAAGAGATCATTGCATATCTTAAGGGGAAGATGACGCGTGAGGAAGCAATTGATCTTGTAAAGAAGCGTACCCGTAATTTTGCCAAACGTCAGCTTACCTGGTTCCGTGCTATGAAAGATATTGTCTGGTTCGATATGACGCCGTCAGATGATGCAGCACTTGCTGCTTCCTATGAAGCAATTTATCGAACGGTGGCAGGAAAGTTCAGATAAGCGACGAATATAATAAAAAACTTATAAAGATAAATATAGGAGGTATTACTATGGCAAATACCATTAACATTCAGGATACGTTCTTAAACCATCTGCGCAAAGAAAATGTTCCTGTCACCATCTATCTTGTGAACGGCTTCCAGCTTCGCGGATTGGTGAAGGCATTTGACAACTTCACTGTTGTGATTGATACGGAAGGAAAGCAGCAATTGGTATATAAGCATGCCATCTCTACCTTCTTACCACAACGACCGGTTTCTTTGATGCCTGATAGCGAATAAGCTCTTGTATAGGTATCTACCGGACAGCCATGCTGTCCGGTTTTTTTATTGTTGTCCTGTGTTTCAGCTCCCCTGTTTTTGGGAATACATCTAGCAGGATAATTTGTGCCTATTTTACTGAGGTAAAAAGGTGCAGACTGCTGTAATGTAGGAGTAGGGGGAGATGCATATGCGGGTGCGTTTTTTGGATGAAGATGGGGATGAGTATATTATGGAACCGCGTAATGTGGAGCAGTTATTATCCACGTTGCAGCGTTCGCGCAGTATTGCTTTTAAGCATAAATGGTACAATGTAGGGGACATTGTGCATACGGAGCTCACCAATGGGATGGGAGAGCCCAAGCGGGAAATTATTGTTTCATTAATTAACAAAGCCGTCATGAGCAGCTAAGGATTGCTTTATAAAAAAAGAACGAGTTATCATGGTTGACCCGGCGAATTGCCGGGCATTTTTTATTTGACTTTACTTATACAAATGGATTAAATTATTTATTGTGTCTAGACATGCATATGCCCTGATACAGTGCCTATGCTTCGCTGCTTTCAGTAAGGTCTAGAATAAAGATGCGTAAGATAATCATTCTAATAGATAAGAGAGAATCGGAGGCCCTCTTTTGTCTGTGCAAAAGAGGCTTTTTCTTTTTCGTATCGTTAATGAGTACAAGCATGTAGAAGGAGGGAACACGTTGATTTCAGTCCGTAAGTTGGAGAAGGTGTACGGCAGCGGAGAAGGAGCCGTACACGCGATTAAAAATGCCAATTTTGACATTGAAAAAGGTGAGATTTTCGGCGTAATCGGCTTTAGTGGTGCCGGAAAAAGCTCACTGATTCGTTGCATCAACCTGTTAGAGCGCCCGACATCGGGCGAGGTGATTATAAATGGAACAGATATAACCAAGCTATCGCAAGGTGAACTGCGTAAGTCCCGCCGTAAGATCGGAATGATTTTTCAGCACTTTAATCTGCTGTCTTCTGCAACGGTATTTGATAATGTAGCTGCACCGCTGCGGCTGAACAAAACGCCTAAACAAGTAATCGAAAAGAAAGTAACAGAGCTGCTAAGCATTGTAGGTCTTGCAAACCGGGCGCAGGCTTATCCGTCTCAACTGTCCGGCGGTCAAAAACAACGCGTGGCAATCGCGCGCGCATTAGCCAATGATCCAGAAATTCTTTTGTGTGATGAAGCGACATCGGCGCTTGACCCACAGACCACTGAATCGATCCTTGATCTTCTGCTCGATATTAATAAGAAATATAACCTCACCATTATGTTGATTACACATGAGATGCACGTGGTGAAGAAAATTTGCGATCGTGTGGCAGTAATGGAGGAAGGAAATATTGTTGAGATGGGCTCGGTGCTTGAGATATTCTCCGCCCCTAAAACATTAACAACAAGAAACTTTATCCGCAATATTTTTGATGATCAGCTTCCAGAAGGCTTGCTTGAACGCATGCAGCATGCGCCAGGGAGTCGGATCATACGCCTGACGTTTATCGGTGAAAGTACAGGGCATCCGGTTCTTGCGGAATTGACCGAGAAGTTCCATCTGAAGCCGAATATCCTTGTCGGAAACATTACACAAATCAAGGATACCACATTTGGCTATCTGGTCATTTCATTGAGCGGAGAAGCGGCAGTGCTGGACGAAGCGCTGCAATATGTGGAAGAGAGAGGGATTCGCGCGGAGGTGATTCACCATGTTTAACGGAATGGACCCGCACTGGGATTTGTATTTGCCAGCGCTGCAGGAAACATTGTACATGGTTGGCTGGTCGATCTTTTTAGGTACATTAATCGGGATTCCGCTCGGTGTGCTGCTTGTTATTACACGTCCGGGTCATATTTTTGAACAGCCGGTATTTTATCAAGTGATAAGCACGGTCATTAACATTATTCGTTCGGTGCCGTTTATCATTTTGTTGTTTGCATTAATTCCGCTGACCAAGTTCATTATCGGAACGTTCATTGGTGTAGAAGGTGCCATCGTTCCGCTTGTTGTGTACGTAGCACCATATATAGCCCGCCTGATGGAGTCGGCTCTGCTTGAAGTCAATCCTGGACTAATCGAAGCATTTCAAGCGATGGGTGCGACACGGCGCCAGATTATCTTTAATGTAATGCTAAAAGAAGCGCGTCCGGCAGTGGTACTTTCCTTAACGATTGCGGTGATTGGTCTGATTGATGCTACGGCGATGGCCGGCATTATCGGGGCTGGTGGGCTTGGGAACTTGGCCTATCGCTATGGTTTCCAACGCTGGGAAACATTGGTGATGATTATTACCGTTATTATTCTAATCGTTCTTGTACAGCTGCTGCAAACGCTTGGGAACCGAATTGCGCGTTCTATGCGCAAAGACTAATCCACTGGATAGAGAAAGAGAACGAGCTAAGCAGAGGGGAGCGGAGCAGTGAAGGGACTGAGATTTCAACCATCAGATGCGATGAGTCGTCTGCCGATCCAATTCTTTTCTGGATTGGCAAGTAAGGTGCAAAAAAAGCTAGAAGCAGGGCATGATATTATTAATCTGGGTCAGGGGAATCCTGACAGACCAACACCCGAACATATCGTGGCTGCGCTTAAGCGTGAGGCGGAAAATCCACTGCATCATAAGTATTCACCGTTTCAGGGCCGGAGTGAGTTGAAAGAAGCCATTGCCTATTGGTATAAGCAGGAGCGCGGCGTTGCGATTGATCCCAAGACGGAGGTCGCTATTCTGTTTGGCGGGAAGACAGGGTTGGTAGAGCTTAGCCCGATCTTTTTAAATCCAGGCGATGTCTGCTTAGTCCCGGACCCTGGTTATCCGGATTACTGGTCGGGTGTAGCGATGGCCGGCGGAATTATGGAAATGATGCCGCTGCGCGAAGATCATAGTTTTCTGCCGGATTTCTCTAGGATTGCACCGGATGTAGCGCGTCGTGCCAAAATGATGTTCCTTAATTACCCAAACAATCCGACCGGGGCTGTAGCGACGCCTGCGTTTATTGAAGAAGCGGTAAAATTCTGCCGCGATTATGAAATCTTACTTGTTCATGATTATGCGTACGGTGCGATTGGGTTTGACGGTATTGTGCCGCCGAGCTTCCTCTTACATCCAGATACAAAAGATGTTGGGATTGAGATCTATACCTTATCCAAAACGTATAATATGGCTGGCTGGCGCGTTGGTTTTGCGCTTGGCAACGCGGATGTAATACGTCTGATTAATTTGTATCAAGACCATTACTTTGTCAGTCTGTTTGGTGCGATTCAGATGGCTGCTGTCGAGGCGCTCACGTCGTCACAGCAGTGTGTGTATGATTTGTGTGCAATGTATGAATCACGCCGTAATACGCTGTATGGAGCACTGGCTGGCATTGGTTGGCATGCGGCTCCGACACCAGGCTCCTTCTTTGCCTGGCTGAAGGTTCCGCCTGGCTATTCATCTTCAGCATTTGCTGACATGCTGCTAGATGAGGCCCATGTGGCGGTGGCACCGGGTATTGGTTTTGGAGCGCAGGGAGAAGGTTATATCCGTGTCGGCTTGTTGGTTGATGAGCCTAAGCTTGAAGAAGCTGCCGCACGCATTCGCAAACTCCGTTTATTTGAATAGTGATAGGAAAAGACACAGCATCCTGATAGCCCGATGCTGTGTCTTTTTTGTTTGTCTGCTAGAATGAGACGATGGTTAGTGTACATTTCCCTTGTCCGATTTGCTTTCAGCCTGTGTTTCTTTTGCTTCGGTTGCGTCTTCTACTTTGCAATCCCCACAAATCCAATGGCTGCCTACTTGTTGTCCCTGTTGGGTTTTTCCGCAAGCGTCGCATGTAATCATGATCAATTCCTCCTGAGGATTTTATTTAAAGGTACTTATATTTTAAGCCAAATGGGATAAAATTGAAACATCATTCGTTTTTATTCGTATGAAAAGGAAAAGGGGAGGGAATAGACCATGAATCCAAAACCAACCTGTGTAGTGATTCATGCAAGTACGTTTTTTGCTCCGATACTTGTACCGTTGTTGTTTTATTTTTTGGCGGATCATCCGTATGTAAAAGAGAAGGCGATGGAAGCTTTATTGTTCCATATTGCTATGGCAGCTCTGCTGACAATATCCGCATTTTTGATGATTGTACTGATTGGATTTATTCTGCTGCCGATTTTTTCGCTTGTCGCGATTTATTATCCGATCAAAGGGATTATTCGGGCATTGCAGGAAGAGCCGTTTCACTATCCAATTGTTCACAATTGGGTACGCTAATTATAGATAGGCAAATCAAGATAACGCGCGGGTTTTCGATAAGAAAGCCCGCGGATTTTTATTACAGGAGCCTATACACCAGTCAATGGCGGACACGCGATGTAAGAATCTTTTTATATCGCCGCTTCTATCTGTTATTCACAAGCATATAGATATAAAGGTGTGAATGAAGAGATGGAGGGATCGCCATGTATTTGGGTGTGTTTGACATGAAAGAAAGGCTAGAGCAGATGCGTAAACTATTAAAGGAAAAAAAACGCTTAAAAGAACTGCTTGAACAAGACATTGAAGAGATCGAGCGGGATATTACCGCACTTGAGAGACATCAGGAAACTGTCGAGCGAAGCCTTTCTGTATGAGTGTGTGAATGGGCGTTTGTCCCTCTTCCTCTCTGCCCGCTTGCTGCGTACGATATAACAGAAGCAAGGGAGCAAAGAAGGTGAAGTGATGAACAGAAAGGAATTCAGACGATTTGTGAGAGAAAATGATGAATTTGCTACTTGGGCAAAAGAACAGCATCCGAAGGTACGGAATTTAGCTAGGCAGCGCAACTATGATCTGATTGTAAAGGAATGGGAGAAGAGCAAGCAGCCTAAGCCTGTTCAGCGTAAAGCAATGGCACACCAAATTGCCGAGTCTATGCGGGATGTGCAGAGCTTTATGCAGAACGTTGAAAGTGTCTTTGGTAAGATTAAAGCCCTGCACGGATATGCGAGAAACCTCAAAAAGTAATCTTTTGAGGTTTTTTTGTTGGATGCGTAATCTCCTAAAATTATTGCTTGCTTTTTCCCTAAAATCGTTTAAAATGAACATGGTTTCACGGAAAATTTAGCTAGTTAGTAGTAAATGGTGCAACTTTTATTTGTCTTTAGTCGTAGAAACTTAATGGCTAGATAAAGACAACTATATGGAAGAAGAAGGGGAGATAGCAGGGTGAAAATAGCTGAATGGTCGGTGAAAAAGCCGGTAACCATTGCGATGCTAATCATAGCAGTGGTCCTGTTCGGCATTATATCGCTGCCGAAGTTGAAAGTGGACTTGTATCCAGAGCTCAACATACCGGTAGCAGTCGTTGCAACCAGTTATGATGGGGCAGCGCCGGAAGAGGTGGAGAACCTCATATCCAAGCCCGTAGAGAGTGCGATTGGAACGGTTAGCAATATCAAATCGATTCGTTCCATATCCATCAACGGTGCTTCACAAGTAATCGCCGAGTTCAATTGGGGTACCGATATGGACCAGGCTGCACTTGATATGAGGGAAAAAGTTGACCTGATGAGAGGATCTTTGCCGGATAGTGCAGGTTCTCCACGGGTGATTAAGATTGACCCGAACAGCATGCCGATCCTATCCCTTGCCGTATCTGGGCCAATGGATATCGTTGAGCTGAATAAAGTTGCAGAAGATCTTATCCAGCCGCGGATCGAGCGAGTAGACGGCGTTGCTTCGCTGTCGATTGCCGGGGGAAAAACGCGTGAAATTCAGCTGACGATTAATCCGGATGCGATGAATACATACGGATTAACGGTTGATCAGATTACTCAAAGCCTCAACGCCCGCAATCTGGCCGGTACGGCTGGTAGCGTGACGGAAGGTCAACGTAATATTAGCATTAAAGTCACAGGAGAGTTTGACAGCCCACAAGATATTGGGGCGACGCCGATTACGCTTCCACAGGGTGGGTCCGTACAATTGGCTGACTTGCTTACGGTAACGGATGGCTATAAGAAGGTTACACAAAAAACGACAGTCAACGATCAGCCAAGCCTGGGACTTGATGTGACAAAAGCATCAGGGGCCAATACGGTTGAAGTGGCCGATGCCGTAAAAGAGGAGCTTGCAGCAATTGAATCACAGCTTCCGCAGGGTGTAAAGATTTCTACGATTATGGACACATCTGTATTCGTAAAGGACTCTATTTTTACAGTAGCAGAGCATGCCCTGGTCGGTGGTATGTTCGCGGTCATTATCCTGTATCTATTCCTGCATAGTTTTCGTTCTATGCTTGTGGTGGCCATTGTTATTCCTATTTCCGTTGTTGCCACATTTGCATTGATGTACTTTGGCGGTCAGACGATCAACCTCATTTCACTGGCGGGGTTAACACTCGGCCTTGGTTCCTTGGTGGACTTTGCGGTCGTTGTACTTGAGAGCATCTATCGAAAGCGGCAGGATGGTGAGAATATTACAGTTGCCTCCATCGTCGGAACAAAAGAAGTAGGTACGGCGGTTATGGCCTCGGCGCTCGCGCAGATCTGCGTATTCTTACCAATCGTATTTGTTGAAGGCTTAGCGGCACAATTATTCGGCCCATTGGCGCTTACGGTTGTGTTCTCGCATATCGCTGCGCTGGTTGCTTCAATTACATTGGTGCCAATGATGTCTTCGAAGCTATTAAAAGAGCCGCCGCGTGAAGTTGAATATTATCTGGAATCAAAGAAGAAGACGCCGATGGTTCTCTTCCAGAAAGGCTTCCATCGGATTAGCGAAGGGTATGGACGTTTGATTCACTGGGCGCTTTCTCATCGAAAAACAGTAATTTTGTCAACGATTGTCGCTATGGTGGTGTCGATAGTTTTATTCGTATCTCCACTGGTCGGCAAAGAGTTTATCAGCACGTTTGATCAAGGGGATGTATCGGTAAGCATAGAGCTTCCTACAGGCTCTAAATTAGAGGAAACCGAGCAAATCGTACAAAAGGTAGAGTCATTCGTAAACAAGGTTCCAGAAAAGGAAACTGTCTATACGACGATTGGACGCTCTGGAGGTCCTGCAGTTATTCAGGTTGAGACAACCCATTTGGCGACAGTTCAACTGAAGCTTGTACCAAAAGATAATCGCACACGTTCAACTGAGCAGGTAGTAGAGGAATTACGCAGCAAGATGAAAAATATTGCTGGTGCTGATATTACTGTAAACATCACAGATACAAGCGGTGCGCCAGCTGGTTCACCAATTGATATTGCTGTGCGTGGGGATGATATTAATGTATTGTCTGATATTAGTGAGACAATCAAAAACATGGTGCAGGAAGTAGATGGCGCCCGCAATGTTGTGACTTCACTTGAAAAAGGGACAGAGCAGTTCCAATTGAAAGTAGACAGCAACCTCGCAGCACAGTACGGTGTGACAACCAATCAGGTATTGTCTGCAGTACGTACGGCATTCGATGGGCAGGTGGCGACACGCTATCGTACCGGGGATGATGAGATTGATGTGCGTGTGAAGTTCCCAGAGAACTTTAAATCCGAGATGCATAATATTGAAGGATTAATGTTGTCAACGCCAAGCGGTGCTCAGATTTCAGTGGGACAGGTGGCGAAAATCGGAAAAGAAACCGTTCCGCAGCAGATCAACCGAACGAATCAGACGCGTGAAGTATCAATTACCGGTGATATTAGCGGTCGTCCTCTAAACGTAGTCAACCAAGAAATTAAAGACAAATTGGCAGATTTAAAACTGCCGGAAGGCTACTTCATTGAAGAAGGCGGCCAGGCGAAAGAAATGGCTGAATCATTTGCCAGTCTGGGGCTTGCTATTCTGCTTGCTGTAGCACTTGTGTATATGGTTATGGCGAGCCAGTTCGAGTCGCTCTTCTATCCGTTTGTTATTATGTTCTCCATCCCGCCTACACTCATCGGGGTAGTACTTGGACTCTTGGTTACCGGGTATCCACTGAGTGTGCCGGCGCTGATGGGTTGTATCCTGCTCGTTGGGATTGTTGTAAACAATGCGATTGTATTAATCGACTATGTTAATACATTGCGGGCAAAAGGCATGGAGAGAGACGAGGCGATCAAAGTGGCTGGGCCGGTGCGTCTGCGACCGATTCTTATGACCACACTTACTACCGTACTTGCAATCTTACCGCTGGCTTTCGGCGGTGGGGAAGGTTCGGAGGCGCAGGCTCCGCTTGCGATTGTGGTGGCATTTGGTCTTACGTTCTCCACATTGATTACACTTGTTCTCGTTCCGGTGGTTTATACGTTGTTTGACGATATGATTCAAAAGCGGAGACGGCGCCGGATGGAACGCCGTGAGAAGAAGAAACAGCGCAGAGAGAATAAAACAGGAGGAGAGGCAATCAATGCGTAAGATAGTAATAGGAATGACGATTGCGGGCCTTTTAGCAACAAGTGTAGCTGTAACAGGTTGCGGGGCGGGCGGAAGCAAAGAAGCTTCCGCACCTGTCCAGGTTAAGGAGGTGCCGGTTGAAGTGGCACCCGCTCTTACAGGTACATTGGATAAGGGGCGCACGTTAACCGGTACAACTCAGCCTTCTCAAATGGTGAACGTCGTACCGAAGGTTAGCGCCAAAGTAACCGCATTGCCAGTGAAAGTCGGACAAAGAGTGAGTGCAGGCGATGTATTGTTTCGCCTTGATGCGCAAGATTTAAGAAATGCCGTGGATCAGGCTCAGCAAAGCGTCGCGCTTTCTCGTGCTTCGCTTTCCCAAGTACAAGCGCAGACGAAAAATGGAGTGGATTCTGCACAATCGGGCGTAAATCAAGCCAATTCTGCTCTAGCACAAGCGTCAAGCGCATATGAGCAAGCACAAAACAGCATCACGAATGCAGCTAATGGTATGGAGCAGGCACAGGCGCAAATTGCGCGTGCTCAGCAGGGATATAATGACGCTAAAACGAATGCGGAACGGATGCAGCTTTTGTTCACACAAGGCGCGATTACAAAGCAGCAGCTTGAACAGGCACAGACGCAGTTAAGCAATGCCCAGATTGCTCTGCAGGAAGCAGAGATTGCTAAGAAAAATGCGGGCGTAGCGCTCAAGAACGCTCAAGCGTCGAAACGCAGTGCAGAAGTATCGAAGCAAAATGCACAAGCCTCTCTATCGACGGCTAAGAAACAGGTAAGCAACGCAGGAGGTGGCGAAGGAATTGAAGTAGCCCGCCAGCAGCTTGCTCAGGCTGAATTAAATCTGCGTATTGCACGGGAGAATGTTAACAATGCAGTCGTAACAGCACCAATCTCCGGTGTGATCGGTGCTGTTAACGGCGAAGTGGGCGATATGGCCTCACCGCAAAGTCCGTTTATTGTACTGACCAATCTTGATCCGGTTAAAGTCGTCATTAATGCACCGGAGAATCTCATGGGTCTGTTTGCGATGAATCAGAAAGTGGGAATCAGTATCCCATCCATTGCTCTGAATACGAACGGGAATGTTGTGAGCATAAGCCCAGTCAACCAGCAGTCGAAGGGTTATCCGGTTACAGTAGAGGTGCCGAATCCTGAGAATACGATTAAAGGCGGCATGGCAATTCAAGTTAACATTGCTTCTCCAACAGCTAAGCGGGGCATTGTCATCCCGACAAGCGCTGTGTTGACGGAAGAGAATAAGCCGTATGTATACGTAGCACAAGGGGCGAAACCGGTTCGCAAGCCGATCACGATTGTAGAACAAAACAGTGACCGCACTCTTGTAACAGGACTTAAAGAAGGCGAGAAGGTCATTGTAAAAGGACAAACATTGATTGATGGCGATGTAAAGATCTCCGTGAAAAAATAAATCTTTCCCTTATTTGTTTAGAATGGTGTGCTCCTGTACATCCTGTGAAAGAGAGTTCTGTACAGGAGGTATAGGAGCGATGAGGAAAACGGTTGGATATACGCTGGTGATGGTGATGGCTGCGAGCTTCCTTGTTGGTTGTCAAGAGCACACGCAGCTACCTGATAAGACAAAGAGCAGTCAGGAAGCGATAGCGCAGTCTCCTTCTCTTGCGGTTTCTCATTCTATTGAAGGCAATACGGTCTACTTGACGTTTCTTACGCGAAATTTCATGTACGCACCCGCCGGAGAGCCGGAGATGAAGCCAGGTGAAGGTCACGTACATGTATGGGTTGATAATAAGCTGGCTCAAGTATATGCCAATATGTACACAGTATCCGGCTTGACACCGGGTGCTCATACATTTGCGGTTGAACTTGTGCGAAGCAATCATAATCCGTATCCAAACACAAAGATTTCGTTTACCATTCAAGTTAAATAATGATAGGTTCATAAGAGCAGCCATCCTGATTGCAAAGGAGAGTCTGCTCTATTTTTTTGAAAATAATAATAATTAATATATTGACTATTTAGATATTATTAAGTATCATGAAGAAAAAGTAAGACAAGGCGAGATGAGCTGCTTATGGAACAATGGAAGAAATCGTTAGGAGATCTCAAGCAAGCGATAAGCCGTGAGTATAATCAGGTGAACAAGCTTCTTTTTGATGTAGGTGTACGTAAGCAGCAGGTAGATGTTGTCGATAATAAGATTTTGTTTATTACGCACCATAAGCGTGTGCACGCCATGCGCTCCATTGATGGGAAGAACCGGGAGCTGACCCGGACGATGGATGTTATGCTTATTGATGAGTTTAAGAACCATCTGCGTAAGCATTTCACCGTCACATTTGGCTTCTCTATCGTCTCCATCCTCAAGGATTATGACCCCTATACAGAGCTTACTGCTACGGTAATTGTTCTGGACCGTGCTGTGACGGCATATTTGCATCCGCAGCAATCGAATATCAATAGACTGGCTGAATGAACTCAAAATTGAGAGCAGGACAGCCGTCAGTAATTTTCACGTGTATGATGCTGATCATATGCGCAAAATGCTGGCGGCTGTTTTTTTATTGTCCACATTTCAAAGGAGGCACAGATATGGCAACAGTACAGGATGTAGTAAAGGCATTGGATTACATTACCGGAGGGAGGGTGCTTGGCGAACATTCATACCGTATGGTGAAATCCTCAGGGATTGCAGGGAAATCTGTGATGGAGACACCGGGTCTTGTGTATGGGGATGCCAAATGGCCGGTAAAGCGGCTGGCTGTGGCGATGACGATGTCAGAGCAGGATATTGAATTGGCGCAGGGAATGGGTGTGGATGCGATTATTGCGCACCATCCACTTGCCGATGCTGCCAGTTCGGGAGGAGTGACGCTGCACAATTATCTTGATTTATACGGCATTGCGGCCTTTGAGTTGCATGAGGCTTTTCATGGTCTGCATCCGGGCATTCCGGCTTTGCATGGACACAAGGTACATCATGTAGATACGCACTTTGGCGGGCTTGAAGGCAATGTACTCTACGTGGGCTCGACTTTGCCGGAAGTGAAGACATTAGGAGATATTCTGCTTCGTTTATCAAGATATATGGACTATAAGCATGAGGATGAACTGCTTGCTAACGAGCGGCAGCTATGTAATTCTCCTCTACTTCAGGAGAGCGGGCAGGTGACACGCGCTATGCTTGTTTTAGGACAAGAAGAGACGCCGGTGTCGAATGTGCTGCATATATTCCCTCATACCGGCTTTACAGCAGAGCATCTCAAGCAGGCAGTGGCTCTTTTTCCTGATACGGATACGGTTATTGCTTCGATTAGTCGTTTGCGGCCAGGACACCCACTCATTCATGCGGCCAGAGAACTTGGGTTGAATATGATCTTCGGTAATTCGCACGCCTTAGAGATTTTTGAGAACGGACTGCCGCTCGCTTACGCGCTAGACAAGCTGCTTCCGGACGTGGAGGTCCTCATCTTTCGAGAGAGGGTAGTGGCATCTCCGCTGCATGCCGTAGGCTGTCCGGATATCCGGGCGTACGGACAGGAGATGGCGTTGTCTCATCTGATGAAGCGAATTCCGGTATAGGCGTATGAACGTATGTAAATAAAGGAGGAAATGATATGTCCAAGCCAGCAGAACAATTACGTGATATTGTGGATCTATCAACAGGGATGGAGACGACGGGACAGGTATCAGAGAAGAAAAACCGCATTGGGCTGCTGGTTGTGGCGTTGCTGGGGATTCTTTTCGTGGTAAGTCCGGAAGTCATCGGCAATGCTTTTACAAGCATGCTGAACAAAGTCAAGCCGATTGTTGTAGATGTATTCTTAATGGGCAATGTCGGGGTATCCATCGTGCTGAGCGTTATGATTGGCCGAGCGTTGGAGCGGATGGGCTTTACTGATGCATTGATGCGATTATTTATACCGATTACAAAAAGAATCAATGTGAATCCGGCTGTGATTATTCCCGGGGTATACAATATTTTGGGTGATATTAATGCGGCTGGACGCATCGGCGGCCCCATCCTAAAGCGTGCGGGGGCGACCCGGGATGAGCAGTGTATTGCCATTGCTACCATGGTACAATCCCAGCAGTCTTTCTCCTGTTTTATGCTTGGACTTATCGCCTTATCCATTGCCGGAATTAATGCCTTCCCGGTAGTGTTTCTTGCCGTCTTTGCCCCGCTTGTTATCGTGCCGTTTGTTTTGAGCAAGACGCTGTACCGGAATACGCGTGCGGTCGCGATGAAAGACCTGCCTACTTTCACGCCACGGGAGCCGGTTTTTCACACCGTGTTTCAAGGAGCGCGTGAAGGAGCGGAACTGCTGTTTTTGCTTGTTATTCCATCGATTGCCGTTATTTACAGCTTAATCGGACTACTTGATTATGTCGGGGTGTGGAAGCCGTTTGAGCAATCGCTCTCAGGATTTCTTGCAGTGATCGGTGTACATCCGGCAACCGGTATTACAGCGATTATGGCGTCACCTACATTGGCTATGGGACAACTGCAGGAGATCGCTGCGTCAATTGATCCGAGGTGGGTTGTTGGCGCCTTCGTCTTAGCAGCCTCCGGACTGCCGCTCTCTGATGTGCTTGGACAGATTCCGGCCATATGGTCCACCAATTCTGATTTAACCGCTAAGGAAGCATTAACCGCAGCCATCATCGGCACCGTTATGCGTTTTATTACGGTGGCTGTCATCGCCTTTGGTCTTACGCCGCTTCTGATATAGAATGGGCTGTTTGCGCATAACATAAAAGTCGGATGCAATACTAAAGGTGGTGCGATGCGCAAAAGGAGAGTACGCGGTGCTATATGTCATCTGGTTTCTTCTCTTGCTAACGATGGGAGTCGTTCTGTTTTTCGTCTTACGGTCATTTGATCCCGATATCTTTGTCCCTGAGCCGAAGAAAAAACAAAATGCGCCTGCCGCACCGCCAGATAAAAAAAAGCCAGACTCGTCCTGAGTCTGGCTTTGCTGCTTTAGAAATAATCTTATCCTTTGAACATTTGCACGAACATCTTGCCGTACGGGCCGCCGTCCACAATGCCGATCCCAACTTCTGTAAAGGCTGAGTTGAGGATGTTTTTGCGGTGTCCGTCAGAATTCATCAGGGAAGTGTGCGCCCCTTGTACGGATGAGTTACCGGCAATATTCTCACCGGCTGTACGGTAGTCTACACCGTAGCGATTCATCATATCAAACGGTGAGCCGTATGTTGGCGATTGATGGCTGAAATAATTTTTATCAATCATATCCTTGGCTTTCATACGCGCAAGCTTTTGTACCTCCATGTTTACTTTCAGAGGTGCAAGGCCCTGCTTTGTGCGTTCCTGGTTGACAAGGTCAAGCATCTGTTTTTCATCGGCTGTCAGGCCCTCAGTTGTAGAAGGTTTTGCTACAGGTGCTTGAGCTTGCGTAGGAGCGTTTGCTTGATTAGGTTGTGGCTTTGGCTGTGTTTGCTTCTCTACCTCAGGTTTTTGTCCTGGTTGTACAGTAAGGTTGAATCCAGCCTGTTGACACTGCTGCTTCAATTGCTGCATATCAGGCTTCATGCCTGCTTGTTGACATTGTTTGAGATATTGATCAATGACGTTTTGCAGGTTGCCTTGATTTACATTTCCACTTTGCAGAACGCCTTTTACGACTTGTGGAGTTGGGCATGGAGCTGCCGCTGCCTCCGTTACAGAGAAGCTTGCACCGAACATGGACGTGCACAGTAAGGATGCTGCGAGTATTTTCTTCATATCATCACTCCTGTTGTATAAAATGCGGCATGTGCCGTAACGTGTTTCATCGTAACACATAATTCCGAGTGAAAAACATGGTAATATATACAAGTTCGTTTTGCCTTCTCTTGTTTTCGACTAATTTTTAATTTTGGCACATACAGTAATAGAAATGCACAAATAAGCGCGTCCCCGCTCAATTACCCGCTCTGTAAGGGTGGTTGGGGAAGAAGAAAAGAAAAGTACGGAACGCTGAAGCGATTCGGGGTGAGAGAATGAAGGCGACAGGTCAGACTACCACCGGTAATCAGATTAAAGTAGTATTTCATAATGAAAATCAAAGGCTGCAGAGCCGTGAACAAATCATTAGCTCGCGTATGGAGAAGTCCCTTGAACGGGAATCCGGCGCATTAAAAGAGCTGGAGAGTCTGGTTGGACTTGACGAAGTCAAAAAACTGGTGTATGAAGTGTATGCATTTCTGACGATTCGAAAGCTAAGAGAAGAACAAGGGTTGTTCAATGCTCCTCACATGTTTCATATGGTATTTCGCGGCAATCCGGGTACAGGCAAGACGACGGTAGCCCGCATTCTCGGGAAGCTATTCAAGGACATGGGCGTGCTTGAGAAGGGGCATCTAGTAGAGGTAGAGCGCGCGGATCTGGTGGGTGAATATATCGGTCATACTGCATCGAAAACGCGTGATATTATCAAAAAAGCGTTGGGCGGTGTATTATTCATTGATGAAGCGTATTCACTGGTACGCGGTGGAGAAAAAGACTTTGGCAAAGAATGTATTGATACACTTATCAAAAGCTTAGAAGATGACCGCAAACAACTTATTGTCATTCTGGCGGGATATAATGAGGAGATGGATTATTTCCTCGCATCGAACCCCGGTTTGCCGTCCCGGTTCCCAATCAAACTTGATTTCCCTGATTACACGATGCATCAACTGCTTGATATAGCCGATACGATGTGCCAGGATCAGGCCTATTTTCTATCGCAGGAAGCCCGCTCTCTTGTGCGAAAGCAGCTCATAAGCATACAGGAAAACGGTACGGAACATTTCAGTAATGCTCGTTTTGTACGCAATATGATTGAGAAGGCAATTCGTCAGCAGGCCATTCGAATTGTAACGGAGCATGCGGCACATCAGGTAAATCGAGAGATCTTGATGGAGCTTCGGGCAGAAGACTTTGTGCAGGAATAGACAAGAAGTCATTCGGATCAACTGCCGAATGACTTCTTGTTTTTTATTGACAGTACACAAAAAAAGGAGTAGAGTAATACCTTGTTAACAGGTAAGAATTAAAGGTTATGTTGGTGATGCTGACAAATTAGCATAAAACTTCCGTATACCTATAAGAAAAACATACAGGGGGGAACCATGGTGTATATAAGTTTAGCGATCGCAGCGCTTCTTCTTGTGCTGCTGTATTATTTGGCTAAGAAGAAAGTGAGCTTCGGCAATCGAGTCATGCTTGCTATGCTACTTGGTGTAGGATTGGGTGCGATTTTTGGACCTGATGCTGAGAGTGTCGGTGTGATCGGACAAATATATGTCAGCTTGATCAAAATGGTCGTTATGCCGCTGGT
This sequence comes from Aneurinibacillus sp. REN35, assembly GCF_041379945.2. Classification (NCBI taxonomy): domain Bacteria; kingdom Bacillati; phylum Bacillota; class Bacilli; order Caryophanales; family Paenibacillaceae; genus Aneurinibacillus; species Aneurinibacillus baijiui. The sequence goes on from NZ_JBFTXJ020000003.1 coordinate 494,166, forward strand.
CATTTTATCTATTGTATCGAGCGTAACGAAGCTATCTGATCCTGGACAATTAAAGAAAATAGGCATAAAAACAGTGAGCTTGTTCTTAGCTACTACAGCTATCGCCGCTACGATTGGTTTAGGCGTCGCCCTTGTCATGGACCCGGGGGCGGGCATTCAGTTTACAAAGGATGCGTCATTTGAAGCAAGGGAAATTCCGGCTTTTAAAGATGTCCTGCTTGATCTGGTTCCTTCAAACCCGATTAATGAAATGGCGGAGGGAAAGGTTGTACCGGTTATTATTTTTACGACCTTTGTTGCGGTAGCCCTAGCAGTAGAAGGAGCCCGCAAGCCGGAAGCGATAAAGCCGGTTAAAGATTTTATTAACGGCGCAATGATCATCATGTTCCGTGTTATAAAAATGGTTATTAAACTTACTCCATACGGTGTATTTGGTCTGATGACGGCTGTAGCTGCCAAATACGGACTTGCGGCTCTGCTTCCGCTTGGCAAGGTGATTATCGCTGTATATATTGCATGCATTCTGCATATGGTGCTGACATACGGCGGTCTGCTTGCATTTGTAGCACGAGTGAATCCGCTTCGCTTCTTCAAAAAGATTTATCCGGTAATGGTCGTAGCTTTTACGACCCGCAGCAGCTATGCTACGCTGCCGGTAAATCTAGAAGTAATTAAAAAGCGGGTTAAGGTATCCGATAAAATCGCCAGCTTTGTAGCACCGCTTGGCGCAACCATTAACATGAATGGATGCGGCGGCCTCTATCCGGCTATTGTTGCTATTTTTGTAGCCCGTGTATTTGGAATCGAGCTTGGGATTATGGATTATATTCTGCTGATTGCAACTGCGACCGTCGCTTCTGTAGGGGTAGCCGGAGTGCCCGGCCCTGCGTCCATTTCGACAACGGTCGTATTGACCACAATGGGGCTTCCGCTTGAAGGGATGGCTATTGTGCTTGGCGTCGATGCCATTATCGATATGGCACGAACGACTGTGAATGCTACCGGAACTACGGTGTCCTCACTCATTATCGCCAACTCTGAAGGCGAGTTTGATCGTGAAGCATTCAATCGTGATGACAAGGAAGATGAACTCGAACTGCATGCAATCTAGTGTATAGGGATAGAACGATAGAGAGGGCGGCCTTACAAAAAGGTCGCTCTTTTTTATTGATGGAAAAAAGGAAAATTTCGGGTATGATGGTAAGTGAACGTGATTTTAACCCTGAAGGGAGAGCATGTGCATGAGCAGAGCCGAACGTCTTGGTACGAATGTGGAAGGGGATTTTTATGTGAACGCTGCTTGTATTAATTGCGATACGTGCCGTCAATTGGCTCCAAGCGTATTTTCACAAGTAGGACGCTATTCCGCTGTTACCTGTCAACCGGAAGATCAAGATGAGAAGCGGCGAGCCTTTCATGCGCTGCTTGCTTGTCCAACAGGAGCGATTGGAAGCGAAGATAAAGAGGGGCTAAAAGATGCGATCGAGGAATTTCCGTTGCACTTAGCTGATCAGATATATTACTGCGGATACACATCTCGCGAGTCGTTTGGCGCAAGCAGCTATTTCCTTGTACATCCGGATGGGAATTGGCTTATTGATGCGCCGCGCTATGTTCCCTCTCTGGCAAAGAAGCTCGGGGAGATGGGCGGGGTGCGCTATGTTTTTTTAACTCATCAGGATGATGTAGCCGATGCGGAGCAATATGCCCGCCACTTCGGTGCTGAGCGAATCATTCACGAAGCCGAGAAGGATGCACAGCCTGAAGCCGAGCATATTATTAAAGGAAAAGAGCCTATAGAATGGCAACCTGGCTTTGAGATTATTCCTGTACCGGGTCATACTGCTGGGCATATTGTGTTGTTATATAAGGATAGGTTTCTTTTCTCAGGTGATCATCTATCCTGGAATCGGGATACGCAAAAGCTGGATGCTCATAAAGAACATTGCTGGTATTCGTGGAGAAGACAGAGTGAATCGATGGTGAGATTAGCCGAAGAAGCATTCGAATGGGTACTGCCGGGACACGGTAATCGGATTCATCTGCCGCAGGCGGAGATGAGAGATGCTATGCAAGCGCTGATTCATGAGATGAAGGTATAGCAACAAATAGAGAAGACGGAGTGGCATGATGGCTACTCCGTTTTTTATTGAAGGAGCTGTGCTTAGTTTATGGAGAAGCGCTCAAGGTTTTGCTTTGCTTTGGTTAGCTGTTCAACGCCTTCAAGCACCTGCTTGGCTTCCGCTTTTTCCATGCCTGCAAGCAGTACGGTTAATCCTTTGCGGTACGACATAAGCACGGCTTCGAATTCTGCTTTTTGCTTACGGAGACCATCCTGTGAGGGATGGAGTTCGTTATGTACAACATTCCATAGAAGAAGCATTTCACGGCGTGCCGTATGTATGCTCTCTAGCGCTTCATGCAGCTCGTCATTGTGCTGCATCTCTTCAAGCAGCCATTCCAATTCATTTGCGATCGTTTGCGCTTTGGTGACAGAGGTGGTGAGTGCTGTAAGAGTCGTACGGTCATTTGGCTCTAGCGCAGCGCTTTTGGAAATGGTGGGGGCTGTAGTCTGCTTTTCTAGCGTTTCGCATCCGGTGAATCCAAGCATTACTACAATCCCAAGCAATAGAAATAACAAGCGATTCATGTACGCACCTCCTGTTCTCAGTGTATGAGCTTGTCCTAAAAAATATGCAGATATTGTATGCTGTCATGGTAGTTAGTTGAATAAACGAAAGAAAAATGGGAATTTTTTAAACTTATAACATGTAAAATTCGTATACATAGGCATAAAATTCCAAGTGAAAAGGGGTGGGAGGGATGCTTGAACTTTACTGGATATGTCTGATTATTGGTGTGGTATTTGCGCTGCTGACCGTACTGCTTGGTGAGGTGGTTGATCATGTTGTGGATGGATTGCTTGATTTCTTGCATGTAGATATCGGTCATGCGCTGCGGCCGCTGGTGCTTATCGGTGGGCTTGCGGGATTCGGCGGTGCTTGATATTATCGTGAAGATGCTGCCTGAGCTTGCGAGCAAGATCGCAGAGCCAATGGGCAACATTGAGAAGGTAACGGTAGTCGATACAGGAACAGGCGATGGGGCAACACGCGTCAGCAAGTATGTTACCTCATTGATGGCGACGGCGCCGCAGATGGTAAAGGACGTATCAGGAATTGATCTGGAGCAGCTTGTAAAAAACCTGACAGAAAAGAAAAGCAGTCCTTCAACTGCCTCTGCTTCTTCTCCGCTGCCTGTGATTTCGCCCGCTCCCTCGGACAAAACGGTACATATGCCGTCCGAAGAATAAGAAAACCCGGTTTGTGGGAAATAGAAAGCTGCCTCGTAGGGGCGGCTTTTTTTGTTAAAAAGAGAAAAAAATACATATTTATGTTAAAATATTTAGAATATTTTGTTGCCATAAAAGTAATACATAACGTTTTTATTTAACATAAGAGCGTAAAGTAGCACACAGATGTTGGATTGACTGTCTTACTATTACTTACTTGGAGGTGGGTTGATTGCTTAGTATGATTGGATTACTTGTTGCTCTTGCTTCGTTAGTTATTGGTATAGCGCTTTGCTGTCTTGTGAATCTAAAATTTGTCCAGGCATTCTGGAAGGCGGTTGCCAACGGTTCACAGGATGCATTGATTGCGGCAGCGAATACGTGTGCTAGGGAGAGTTGGCATCATTGGTAACGATATCGATACAAAATTCCCAGATCTTCCTCCGAAATGGTTGTGGCATTTTTGGGGAAAGAAAGAAGAATTACAGGATAAGAAGTTGAAAGTTGTAGCGATTCACAAAGATACAGGAGAAGAGGCAGATCCTTTAGGGAAGTACATGACGGAACCTAGAGTTACATATAGTGATACGCTCGTTAATGGCTCACATGCAACGATGCCTTCGAATGTCTCGCTTCCGCGTGCAGGGTTATGGAAAGTAAAAGTTTATCTTGATGAAGCATTTTTTGCTGAATTCATCATTGAGGTGAAGTAAGAACCTGATGTACGCCTGATAATTTACAGAATGTAAAGGTGGAAATAGCCATTCAGATTGAATGTCTTAGGCTGTCGAAATTTTCTTGACAGCCTAAAGCTATATAATATCTGTTTTATATAACTTTGTGTATTGTTCTATTGCGGGGAACCGTACCACAAATGATCATAAAATGGAGAGTGTAGTAGTGGAGTTACTCTAACGCCCTCCATCTTCGTTACAACGTTTGTCCGCTATCCACCGTAATGATTTGTCCTGTCATTGCTTCTTGTTCCAAGACAGCGCAGATACATTGTGCAATATCTTCGGGTGTTGAAATACGTTGCAACAGAAGCTTAGGAGCTAATCTCTTCATTTCTTCTTCCCTTCCAGTCCACCATCTTGTTGCAACGGCTCCCGGTACAACACAACAGACTCTGATGTCTGGAGCTAGAGCATGTGCTAACGACTTAGTAAGACCATGAATGGCCGCTTTGGATACGGCGTATGGAAGAGAAGATCCTAATCCCGTTTGTCCCGCTATACTGCCGAGATTGACTATTGCTCCTTGTTTATTACTTTTCATAAAAGGAGCAACGGCTCGCGCGCAGTAAAACATTCCTTTGACATTAACATTATAAAGTTCATCCCAGACTTCCTCCGTTACCGCTTCTAAATCATCAAATGAAATGTATCGCGTAATACTGGAGTTATTTACTAGTAAATCTACAGTCCCGAATTGCTGCACTATGGTATCGACCATCTTCCTAACTTCCTTGTCTTGAGAAACATCGGCTTGGATGGTTATTGCGCGTCCGCCTTCGTCATTGATGATTTGTGCCGTTTTCTCTGCATCGGCTTTAGAATGAGAGTAGTTTACTGCAATAGATGCCCCTCGCTCAGCCAAGGCCAGGCATGTAGCTCTGCCAATTCCAGTACCGCCGCCGGTAACGAGAGTCACTTTATTTTTTAAACGCATATCATCCATCTCCTTCTGTTGCTCTTGATATAAGAAATTGTATACTGCTAATCTAAATTTGTATAATTGAATTAATTAAAGTTTTCATTCAAAATTTTTGAACTGTGGAATGGAAGTGCTAAAGTGGATCTTAAACTATTAAAAACGTTTCAATTGCTAGTGAATTATGGGAGTTTTATCCGTGTAGCTGAAGAAATGAATTATGCTCAGTCCACAGTCACGATGCAAATTCAAAAACTTGAAGCGGATTTAGGCATTCAGTTGATCGAACGCGGGAAAAAAATTCGGTTAACAGAAGCGGGAAGACTATTTTATGAACAAAGTTTACAAATTATAAAGAATATAGAGCAACTGCAAACAAGTATGTTTAATTTTCAAATGGGTGAAGCGGGAAATGTTCGTTTAGGGGTGACAGAGCCAACTGCCAGCTACCGATTACCTGCTATTTTAAAGAAGTTTTTATCCCGCTATCCGAAAATCCGTATCTCCGTGGACATTACAAATACGTCAACGCTGAGTGGACGACTTCTTAAAGGTGATATTGATATAGCTCTCTGCTCAGTGCCTGAATTGGGCGATGCTCTTTATTTTGAACCTTTATTTAAGGAAGAGTTTGTGGTCTTGATGCCGGAGAACCATCCACTTGCTCAAAAAGCTGTCGTTGCTCCAGAGGATATACAGAGATATCGTCTGCTTATTACTTCAGCAACATGTCCGTACCGCAGAAAGTTAGAGATAGTCTTGCAGGATATGGGGAACATTTCCGTAGATACGATGGAGATAGGAAGTATGACAGCTTTGAAATATTATGTAGAAAGCGGATTAGGTATTGCCCTCGTACCAAAGATTGCAACAAAAACCGTTCCTAATGGAACAACCATACGGACTATGTCCGGAAGTCTCATAGAAATGACTTTCGGCATCCTTTGCAAAACATCAGATTATCCACTGAAGCTGGCAACTTCGAAGCTTTATCAATTTCTCAAACAAGAGTTTTATAAACCGTAGGATATACCCCTTTTTTATCAATTAAATATCTTGTGCGGTATCAATACCTTGAGCCCTGATCAACAGCTCTTGTGTTTACTAGGCTAATTTGCCATAATAGCGTACTGTTTTTAAGGCAACCTTGCTTAGTCTAGAAAATTGACCCATTTTTTAAGTGTTAGGAAATTTTTCATTGACATATAGGGTAGAGGGGTATAGTATAAAAATATAAACAACAGCAAAAAACATATGCATCTAAATAGTATATTATTTTATAATAAGGATACTATACAGTGGTATAGTGTAGGAGGCGATACGAATGTCAGATACAAAACAAACGACGCTTCAAATTAGCGGGATGACATGTGCAGCCTGCGCCAACAGGATTGAGAAGGGACTAAGCAAGCTTGAAGGCGTATCGGAGGCGAATGTAAATTTTGCATTGGAGAGAGCGACGGTGAGTTATCAGCCGGATGTAGTTTCTCCCGCGCAAATGGAAGAGAAAATTGAAAAGCTGGGCTATGGTACAGTGAAGGAGCAGATTGATTTTCAGCTTACCGGCATGACGTGTGCCGCCTGTGCGAATCGGATCGAAAAGGGTCTTGCCAAGATGCCCGGAGTATCGCAGGCGAGCGTTAACTTTGCTCTAGAGACGGCTCATGTGGAATACAGTTCATCAGAGGTATCGGTTGATGATATGATCCGTAAGGTGGAGAAACTGGGCTATCAGGCTGCACTTAAAGAGGATGCGGCAGGGGATAGCGGAGATCATCGCCAAAAAGAAATCACCAGACAAAAGCAGAAGTTTATCATCTCTGCGTTGCTGTCGCTGCCGCTGCTCTGGTCGATGGTAGGACACTTCTCGTTTACTTCATGGATTTTCGTACCTGAATTATTCATGAATCCATGGTTTCAACTACTCCTGGCGACACCGGTGCAATTTATTATCGGCAGCCAATTCTATGTCGGCGCGTATAAAGCGCTGCGAAATAAGAGTGCGAATATGGATGTGCTGGTCGCGCTTGGTACATCAGCAGCTTATTTCTATAGTGTATATCTAACAATTCAATGGGCGGCAAATCAGCATCATATGGCTGAGATGTATTATGAAACCAGTGCAGTGCTCATTACCTTGATTCTATTAGGCAAGTTGTTTGAAGCGTTGGCGAAAGGTCGTACATCAGAAGCAATCAAGACGTTGATGGGCTTGCAGGCTAAGACAGCGCTTGTTGTCAGAGACGGGGAAGAGATGGTCGTTCCGATTGAAGAAGTTATAGTCGGTGATATGATTATCGTGCGCCCGGGTGAAAAAATTCCGGTCGATGGAGAGGTTGCAGAAGGACAGTCATCTGTAGATGAGTCCATGCTGACAGGAGAGAGTATCCCGATAGAGAAGCAGACAGGTGCGCATGTGTTCGGTGCGACCATTAATAAGAATGGCATACTGAAAATAAAAGCAACCAAAGTAGGAAAAGAAACCGCGCTTGCGCAAATTATTAAAGTTGTTGAAGAAGCTCAGGGCTCTAAAGCGCCGATACAGCGGGTTGCGGACAGGATTTCTGGCATTTTTGTTCCGATTGTGGTCGGTATTGCGGTGCTTGTATTTCTGATCTGGTATTTCTTTGTTGCACCGGGTGATTTCGCTAATGCATTAGAGAAGCTGATTGCTGTACTAGTCATCGCCTGCCCATGTGCCTTAGGACTTGCGACGCCGACTTCTATTATGGCAGGTTCCGGACGCGCAGCAGAAGCGGGGATTTTGTTTAAGGGCGGTGAACATCTAGAGGCCGCACACCGTATCGATACGGTAGTATTGGATAAGACAGGGACAGTGACAAAAGGAAAACCGGAATTAACGGATGTACGTACAGAAGGAATCGAAGAAGAAGAATTCCTGCGTCTGGTCGGCAGCGCGGAGAAGAACTCCGAGCATCCGCTGGCTGAGGCAATTGTGAGTGGTATTCAGGAACGCGGTGTCTCGCTTGTGCGTACGGAGGAGTTTGAAGCTGTGCCAGGCTACGGCATTCGTGCTGTAGTAGAAGGAAGAACGATTGTGATCGGAACGCGCCGCTTGATGGAACGTGATCAGGTCCAGATGACAGACGCACTGGAGATGATGGCAGAGTTAGAGCGCAACGGAAAGACAGCGATGCTTGTGGCGATCGACCGGCGTTATGCAGGTATGGTGGCGGTAGCTGATACGGTCAAAGAAACATCAAAAGAAGCGATTGTACGTCTAAAAGAGTTAGGCATTGAAGTCGTCATGATTACAGGTGATAATCAGCGTACAGCAGAAGCTATCGCGGCCGATGTAGGCATCGACCGTGTGCTTGCCGAAGTGCTGCCGGAGGGAAAGGCGGAAGAAGTTAAAAAATTGCAAAGCCAAGGGCGCAAGGTTGCCATGGCTGGAGATGGAATTAATGACGCCCCTGCACTCGCTGTTGCAGATATCGGTATTGCGATGGGTACGGGTACAGATGTAGCCATGGAAGCCGGGGATATTACGCTGATGCGTGGTGATTTAACAAGCATCGCAGACGCCATTTATATGAGCCGCAAGACCATGGCCAATATTAAACAGAATTTGTTCTGGGCGCTTGCTTATAATTCACTCGGAATTCCGATTGCCGCTGCGGGATTTTTGGCACCATGGGTTGCAGGAGCGGCAATGGCGCTCAGTTCAGTCTCTGTCGTGCTGAATGCGCTGCGTTTGCAGCGGGTGAAGTTATAACATGAAGAGATTCTGATAAGGAGGTGAAGCGATGGAGCCTACAATTGAACAGCCTATGGATGAAGACGTGCCTCAGCATTGTGATCGCACAAGCCATCATTCCGAGAAGATGAAGAACAACCTAACCTCTCGTCTGAACCGGATTGAAGGGCAGATTCGAGGCATCAAAGGTATGGTAGAGAAAGACGTATATTGTGATGATATCCTCAATCAGATTGCCGCTGTACAATCAGCGTTGAATTCAGTGGGTAAACTCTTGTTAGAAGGTCATATGAAAAGCTGCGTTATTGAACGCATTCAAGAAGGCGATCATGAGGTGCTAGATGAACTGCTGAAAACGATGAATAAATTAATGAAATAATGGAGGGATTGTAGATGCAAAACGTAACATTGAAAGTAGAAGGAATGTCCTGCGGGCATTGTGTAAAATCAGTAGAAGGCGCGCTTAAGGAAATTGGTGCAGCTGGTAAGGTGAATCTAGAAGCGAAGACGGTACAGGTTGAATTCGATGAGAACAAAGTGTCTGTCGATGCGATCAAAGAAGCCATTGAAGAGCAAGGATACGACGTCGTCTAACAAAAAATGGGGCTGTCCAGAAAGTCGATTTTTTGACTTTTGGACGCCCCTTTTTATGTTCAAGAACGTTGATGTATCAGTGTTCTTGATTTTTAAATTGGAGGGAATTTGCCCTTTTCGGACAGCCCCGTTACTTTTTAGCGTACATAAGAGATAGGATTCACTGTTTGTCCTTGTTCATATACGATGAAATGAAGGTGCGGCCCGGTAGAATTTCCTGTTGACCCTACTTCAGCAATATGCTGTCCGGCTGTAACGGCTTGCCCTGCCGACACTTTAATCCCTCCATCACGAATATGTGCATACTGTGTGCTTTTTCCATCACCATGAGCGATGATTACCGTATTGCCATAACCGTTCATCTTTCCTGCGAATACAACTTGGCCGCTGCCGGCTGCCACAATGGGTGTACCCTGTGGAGCACCGATATCAAGCCCGTTATGTAGCTTTCGCTTTCCTGTGATCGGATGAATACGCATACCGAACGGAGAGGTTATAGCATGTACAGAAGGAACGGGCCACGTGAACTCGCCGCTGCCTTGTCCTTCTGTCCCGGCAGGCAGCGATTGTTCCATCTTTTTGCGCAGCTCTTCTGAGAGGTGAGCTGCTTCCTGCATATGGCTTTCCGCTGTATCTTCTAAATGCACCTCTTTTTTCTCCAGTTCCGCTATGACCTGTTCCCTCTCTTCTTTTTGTGCCTGCATGGATGTGCTAAGTTCTTTTTTGGTTGCTTGCATCTGGGTTAGGTTTTTTAGTTTTTGCTCAATCTCTTCTTTTTTCTGCTTAATAATATTTCGGTCACGTTTATTATCTGCAAGAATCTGTGCGTCTTGTTCCCCGATCAGTTTAAGGAAACTGTAGCGTTCGATTAGATCGCCAAAATCCTCAGCGTTAAGCAGTACATCGAGATAGGTTATGTCATTTGCTTCATACATGGCTCGCACCCGGTTCTTTAGAAGAGTATCCCGCTTCTCCACTCGCAAAGCGGCTGCCTCATACTCTTTCTTTGCCTGTTCTGCCCCAGCAGAAGTCGTATGAATTTGTGTTTGCAATGTATGTAATTCCGCTTCGAGATTGCTGATTTGCCTTTCTAATGTGAAAAGCATTTCTTCATTGCTCTTTTTTTGCTGTCTGACATCCTGCAATGCGTCTTTCGCGTTTTTGGCTTGTTTTTCCGAGTTGTTTTTCTTCTGTTCTAAGCGATCTGCTCCGTTATCTGCAAAAGCCGCCGGGCTTATCCCTCCGGCTAACAAAGAGAGTGCAAGAAATGATGCACCGATTTTTTTCTTCATATCTCTACCACCTATATTGTATACTTACAAAATTTCTGTATATAAACGTAAACAAGAAAAAGATAGCAAAATAATGTGGCGAGAATATGATGGAAATATAAACAAACTATGTCCGATACGAAGGACCTATATAGCTGAATGGTTGTAATAAAGATGTAATGTTCTCAAAATAATTTGTTCATGATTATCAACTATACTGGTTGGCGAAAGGGAACAATTCGCCATCATCCCTTTCTAGATGCTCATAACCGACTTTGGTTACTAGGACATGCAAGCAGTCTTCTGGAGATCAGGAGACTGCTTGTTTTTTTGTTTTCATTCACATAATCATTTGATTGTTTGTATACTATTTTGTAGAATAATAATCAAATCATGATTTGATTATATAGGGGAGAGATGAGCATATGAAGCAGGAGGATTGCTGTGAGATTTTTTGTTATGACGAGGAGAAGGTTCAGCGTATACAAGGAATGCTATCTGACATAGAGAGCGCCCCGGTTGCTCAGCTGTTTAAAGCATTATCTGATGATACGCGCTTGCGGATTGTGTATGCGCTCTGTCAGGAGCCGGAGCTTTGCGTATGTGATGTAGCTAATATTATTGGTTCTACGATGGCAGCGGCCTCTCATCACCTAAGGCTTCTGCGCGCGATGGGATTAGCCCGTCATAGAAAAGAAGGAAAGCTCGTCTTCTATTCCCTGCACGATGAGCAAATCAGACAGCTCGTTGGGCTAGTTTTTCTGCAAAGAGGAGAGGTGACCCCGTCATGACGGAGCATGCTCAAGCTAAACATACGTATCGTGTTCAGGGCTTTACATGTGCAGGTTGTGCGGCTCAATTCGAGCGTAAAGTTAAGGAACTTCCAGGTGTCACCGATGCAAAAGTGAACTTCGGTGCTGCAAAAATTGCGGTGGAAGGAGAGGTGACACTTGAGCAGTTAGAGCAGGCTGGTTCATTTGAGAATTTGCGTCTTGTTCCGGAGGCGCAACGGATGGTGTTGGCGAGGGAGCCGTTCTGGAAAAAGCCATCGAACATTCGTACTGCCATCGCTGCTGTGCTTCTTGTAATCGCCTGGGCTGTAAGTGGAAAGTATGGGGAGGGTAGCTGGCTTCCTGTGCTTTTGTACGGCACTTCGATTCTGATCGGCGGGTATACGCTGTTTATTAAAGGTCTGCGGAATTTATTTGCCCTTCAGTTTGATATGAACACGCTGATGACCATTGCCATTATTGGTGCAGCGGCTATTGGGGAATGGGGCGAAGGGGCGATGGTGGTCTTTTTGTTTGCCATCAGTGAAGCGCTGGAATCGTACTCGATGGATAAGGCGCGTCGCTCGATCACTTCCCTTATGGATGCCGCGCCAAAAGAAGCAACCGTACGCCGCAATGGGAAGGATATACAGGTTTCGGTAGATGATATTTTGATCGGGGATCTGATGATTGTTAAGCCGGGGGAGAAGCTGGCGATGGATGGAGAGGTAGTGAGAGGCATATCATCTGTTAATCAGGCTCCCATTACAGGAGAATCCATCCCGGTTGCAAAAACGGTTGGCGATGAGGTGTTTGCGGGAACATTAAATGAAGAAGGTTTGCTTGAAGTTAAGGTTACGAAAGCGGCAGAAGATACGACGCTTGCCAAGATCTTTCACCTTGTAGAGGAAGCGCAGGCAGAGCGCGCACCTTCACAAGCCTTTGTTGATCGCTTCGCCAAGTACTATACCCCAGCCATTATGCTGTTTGCTTTTGGGGTCGCTGTTGTACCACCGCTTTTATTTGGCGGAGCATGGGATGTATGGATCTATGAAGGGCTTGCCGTGCTTGTTGTAGGCTGCCCTTGTGCATTGGTTGTCTCTACACCGGTTGCCATCGTTACCGCAATTGGCAGCGCCGCCCGTAACGGTGTGTTGATTAAGGGAGGCGTGCATTTAGAGGAAGCGGGTTCCCTGTCGGTGATGGCTTTTGATAAAACAGGAACGCTGACAAGAGGAATACCGGCTGTAACGGATATGATCGCATTGCAGGGCGAACAGCATAAAGAAGACGAACTGGTGGCGATTGCAGCCGCTATGGAAACAGGTTCTAAGCATCCGCTTGCGTCGGCGATTGTCCGTAAGGCAACTGAGATGCGCTGTTCATTTGAACGTTTGGATGTTGCAGCGTTTTCTTCTGTTACAGGTAAAGGAATTACCGCCAAAATAAATGAAGTTGTGTATTATATGGGCAGTCCGCGTTGGTTTGTCGAGCTGCTTCCTGCAGCTAAGATGAAGGATGTGCAGCCGATAGTCGATGCGTTGCAGAAGCAGGGGAAAACAGTCATGATCCTAGGTACCGCCGAGCAGGCTCTTTTACTGATTGCAGCGGCGGATGAAGTGCGCGCAAGCAGCAAAGAAGCCCTGCGCAAGCTTCATGCCATGGGCATTAAAAAGACGATCATGCTCACCGGTGATAATCAGGCGACAGCAGAGGTGATTGGGACTGAGCTAGGAATCCATGAAGTACAGGCCGAGCTTCTGCCGCAGGATAAGCTTGCCGTCATCAAACAAATGAAAGCATCAGGTGAAAAAGTAGCGATGATCGGTGATGGAGTTAATGACGCACCTGCCCTGGCCGCTGCAACGGTGGGGATTGCCATGGGAGGAGCTGGTACGGATACAGCGCTTGAGACCGCCGATATTGCCTTGATGGCGGATGATGTAGAGAAGCTTCCGTTTACCATCAAGCTTAGCCGCAGAGCCCTTGCGATTATCAAGCAAAATATCACATTTGCCCTTGGAATTAAGCTTGCAGCACTCATTCTAGTGGTACCCGGTTGGCTGACGCTCTGGATTGCGATCTTTGCAGATATGGGCGCGACGCTGCTCGTTACAGTCAATGCATTGCGATTGCTGCGCGTCAAAGAGTAGGGGAGAGCCTATCTCCTATATAAAACAAAAGAACGCAGAGAAGAAAGAAGGACACCTTTTTTCTTCTTTTTTTGGCTTTGTGGATTCCGCTTAACAAGCTGCAGCGTTTAATTATATACGCACTAGGGTATAGTAAGCATGTAAAAATATTATGAGGAGAGATACGATGTTCCATTATACAACGGAGACGAAAAAGTCAGTAGAAGAAGCGGTCAGCGCATTGGAGCAGAGCCTGCAGGGACACAAGTTCGGAGTTTTATGGCAGTTGGATATTCCATCGAAGCTGGCGGAGAAGGGGGTAGAATTCTCAACACCCTACCGCATTCTTGAAGTCTGCAATCCAGTAGAAGCAAAACGTGTACTTGAGCAGGATAAAAGGGTAGGTTACTTTCTCCCATGCAAAATTACGGTGTATCAGGATGGGGATACAACTAAGATTGGTATGCCAAAACCGACCGTGCTAATGGAGCTTGTCGATCACCCGGCACTAAAGGAAATCGCTGAGAATATTGAGCAAAAATTGGTGCAGGCGATCGAGGCAGCGAAATAAGCTGTTTGAAAATGTGAAGAAAATATGGAGCGAGAGAATGATTTTAGCAAAACGGGCAGGGGTAATAGTAATACTGTGTTCAACGTTATAACATAAGGAGGAAATAAAACGATGACAACAGCGCAAATGCAAGAGTGCATTGCAGAATGTATGGCATGCATGGAGGCATGCAATACTTGTTACGGAGCCTGCTTACAAGAAGAAGACATTGGGATGATGAGAAAATGCATTCAGCTTGACCGGGATTGCGCGGATATTTGCGCATTAGCGGCACAGTATATGGCAACGCAAAGCCCGTTTGCAAAACAAATTTGTGCATTATGCGCCGAAATCTGTGAAGCGTGTGCTGAGGAATGTGCCAAGCATACGCACGATCACTGTCAAAAGTGTGCAGAAGCGTGCCGCAAGTGCGCAGAAGCATGCCGAAAAATGTCCGCATAACCTGCCTTTCCCGTATGTCTGAAAAGCTCCTGCGGAAATCCCTTGCAGGAGCTTTTTCATTGCATATAATCTTCACACTTTCTTCAAGGTTTCTTGCTTTACTATTAGAAGTGATGAACGGATGGAAAAAAGGAAGGTGGGAGAAGGAGATGAAGGAGAAGGAGAAGGGAATGATTTTGCTTGTCGATGATGAGCAGCCGATGCGGAATCTTCTCGCGCTCTATCTACGTAGTGCAGGTTATCAGACAGAGGAGGTTTCTTCCGGAGAAGAAGCGCTTGCTGCTCTTCGTGATAAAAGCTACTCGCTTGTCTTGCTTGATTTGATGATGCCAGGCATATCGGGATTTCGTGTGTGTGAGCAGATGCGGGAGTTTAGCACTGTTCCTGTTATTATGCTAACAGCCAGGGATGAAGTGAGTGATAAAGTAAAAGGTCTCACCATTGGGGCGGATGATTATATTACGAAACCGTTCGAGAAAGAGGAATTGTTAGCAAGAGTGGGAGCAATTCTAAGAAGAGAAGAGCGACTCGAGAAGCACACGCGAAATACAGGCACTCATGCTATTGCGTATAAAGAGATCACGTTAGATAGTGAGAATTATGAGGCGTTTTATCATGGACAAGCGCTTCCGCTGACCCGAAGAGAATATGAGCTGCTATACATATTGGTAAAGCATCCGGGGCAGGTGTTCAGCAGAGATCATCTGCTTGCCCTTGTGTGGACCAATCAAAATATCGAGGATTACCGTACCGTGGATACTCATATTAAAAATTTGCGTGAAAAGCTGCGGGTTGCAGGCGCGCCTGCTCACGAGCTAATCAAAACGGTATGGGGGGTCGGCTATAAAATCCAATGAAACGAAACGCTCTGCTGCCGCCCTTTCAGAACCGTGTCGCTATGAAGCTTGGTTTTCTGTTATTGGCTGTATTTCTTTTGATCATCCTTTCGCTTGGCGGTATCCTTTACTCTTTTTTTCTTTCATTCTATTTATCGCATATTAAAGAAGAGGTTGTCCATCAGACACAAAGCCATGCGAACGTATTGAGCGACCACTTTGAGGCGATGACAATTAATCATGTGATTCGTATGGAACAGCATCCCGATCAGATGGTGGTTGTGCTTGATCAACATAATAAAGTTCTTGCGAGTTCAAGCCCGCTTACGCCGGTGCATACCTCGTATCTAACAAAAGTGGAAGCACAGAAGCATGGATGGAGAACGGATATAGAAAAGGAATGGGATACTCGGCCCTTTCTCGTATTTGACCATCCTGTCCGCCAGAATGGGGAGGAGGTTGGCACGGTTGTTATGTTTCGGTCTACCGCACCGATGAGAGATGCGGTGGGGATTTTGCGCAGTATGCTGTTTATTACAGGGGCTGTGACGATTTTTGTGGTAGCTGGCATTTCCTTTATTATCTCCCGAATGATTGTACGTCCGCTAGTAGAGATGAAGCGGGCAACGCGCGAAATTGCACGTGGTAATTATACAATTAAGCTGTCGGTGCGGGGCGGAGACGAGGTATCCCAGCTGAAAGCTTCGATTAACGATATGGTAGAGCAGATTCGCTTTTATCAGGATCAGCGCAATGAATTTCTCGCTAACATTGGGCATGAACTACGCACGCCGCTAACGTATCTTAAGGGATATTCGGATATTCTTATGCAGGCGGAGAAGAGCGGTGCAGACCAAGAATATGCCGCTCGGATGATTCATGAACAGAGTGGCCGATTGCAGCGACTGGTGAATGATTTGTTTGATTTGGCGCGTATGGAGCAGGGGAGATTGTCATTTCATATGGAACGCCTTTCGCTTGAAGAGATCGTAACCGAAGCGTTATCACTGGTGGAGGTGCGAATGGATGAGAAGGGGATTTATCTTGAATATCAACCATCCGATACTCCGTTATATGTCTGGGGAGACCGACAGCGAATTGGACAGGTTCTGCTTAATATTCTAGAGAATGCTCGGCGGTATACGTCCGTTAACAGTACAATATTCATCCGTGTGCGACAAGAAGATATGTATGGTGTAGTAGAAATCAAAGATACGGGGCCAGGCATCCCAAAAGAAGATGTGCCTTATGTGATGGAACGGCTCTACCGTGTAGAGAAATCACGTTCCGAATCTACAGGAGGAGCAGGGTTGGGTCTATCCATTAGCAAGGAAATTGTAGATAAACATGGCGGAAAGCTTACCGTACACAGTGTACAAGGAGAAGGAGCCACATTTTATGTGATGCTTCCGCTTGAGAAATAAGTGCCATCACATTTTCTTCACAAATAGATGGTATAGGTATGTATAGAATTGTATGCACGATTATGAAATAAGGAGGATCGATAAAATATGAGAATAAAGAACTTTACAAAATGGAGCGGAGTCACTGTACTAACAGCAGGTCTTCTTCTATCCGGCTGCGGAGCGAGTGGAGAGCAACCGCAAACACCCGAGTCTTCGAAGCAGACGCAAAGCAGCACGGAAGCTGGGAGGACGAATGCGAGTGAAGGTGTAGTCGCAACGAAGAATACGACACGTATAATGGGCAGTCATGCAGAAGAGATTGCCTTATCTACATCTCGGATGATCTGGCCGGCGACCGAGCAGGGTACCAAGCCGAATGTAGTGCTTCTCTCACCTTCCGATAATTGGCAGGTGCAGCTTGCCGGGCTTGATCTGGTGCATCATCCAAGTGATGGTCCGCTTCTGGTGACGGATAAAGCGAACCTATCTGAGGCAGTGTTCAATGAAATCAAGCGCCTTAATCCGAAAGGTGCTGAGGATGGGACACAAATTATTGCGATGGGAATGGACAGCAACACCACAAAGAAGTTGACGGATGCAGGCTTTAAGCTTAAGGATATAAAGAGCGGAACACCGGAGGCATTTGCTGCGGCGATTGATGCGTATTATGCATCCGTCAGCGGAGAACTTCCGCAGTCTGTGGTGGTTACAACATCTGAAAAACCAGCATTCGCTGCACCGGTGGGAAGCTGGATCTCTCACATGCCAGAGCCGTTATTGTATGTAACAAAAGATAAGCTGTCCGAAGATACGAAGGCTGCGTTGGCCAAGCGAAACGGCAAAGCCAATATCTATCTGGTAGGGCCGGAAGAAGCAATTGGTAAGCAGGTGGAGGCTGAGCTTGGAAAATATGGACAGGTTGTCCGCATCTCCGGTCAAGACCCGGTTACAAACGCGATTGCATTTGCCAAATATAAAGATAAGAAAACCGGCTTTGGCTGGGGCATTACACGGCCCGGTCACGGATTGGTGCTCGCTGGTACCGAACAGGTGGAGCATTCGCTGCCTGCACTTCCTTTCGCGCATCGGGGTAAGCACGCACCACTGCTTTTGACGGACAAAGAAAAAGCACCTGAGCCGCTGCTTGCCTATCTGAAAGAATTGAAGCCGTTCTTTAAGAAGGAGCCGACAGAAGGTCCGTATAACCATATGTATATCGCAGGCGGTGCCGACTGGATATCGGATGAGCAGCAGGGTGACCTTGATCATCTGATTGAAATTGAGAGTGAAGGCGGTATGGGACACGGTGGACATGGGAGTGCCGGTTCCGGTCAGCAAAAGGATAGTATGAATAGTAACGGCATGGAAAATGAGACACACATGAATCATTAATAAATGACAAACAGACCGAATCACAACTGCGATTCGGTCTGTTTGCTTTATCAATGTTACTCAATGTTTTCAAGAAACTTCCCTTTGGCCCCCCAAATAAAGACACCGATAACAGAGAAGGCCACGACAAGAATTGGTGCATACGTAATCATGAATTGTTCCATTGTTTTATCCTCCTTATTCTTTCCCTTTGACATAGTTCTTATCAAATAAAAACAGGCGCATCAGCAAATACAGCGAAGGCAAGAGTAACAACAACCCGGCGATAAAGGCGATAATAAGCGCAATTGCCATCGTTTCATTTGTGAATCCATCGTAAATCGTTAAATGCGGA
Source organism: Aneurinibacillus sp. REN35 (assembly GCF_041379945.2). NCBI lineage: Bacteria > Bacillati > Bacillota > Bacilli > Caryophanales > Paenibacillaceae > Aneurinibacillus > Aneurinibacillus baijiui. Next base: position 512,576 of record NZ_JBFTXJ020000003.1, read on the forward strand.
TACAGCAGGTATGGATAATGTGAGAACCCGTAACCGAAGAAGGCAAAGCCGTACTGCAATGTAATAAGCAGAAAAGCAAGGCCATAACGTTTCTTACGATAGATCAGATACACACCGCCTGCAAAACACAAAATGGATAGAGCAAATACCCAGCCGATATCAACCATACGGGCGAAGTGCACCGCATTGTGTGTTTTCAGTGTAACGACAACGGCCCATGCTGCCAGCAGAGACGGAATGCTCCAGAGAAGCGCGTACATGCGCAGCAGGCGCGTTGCCTTCTCATCGCCAGCTTTGTCCGCATAATACGTCAGGAAAGTTGCAGAGATAAACAAAACGCTGACGATTGCAAGCAGGACAACACTCCAAGAATATGGACTGCGCAGCAAATCTCCGTAGGACAGCAGTACCTGCCCTTCTTTTAACTCAAGGAATCCACCTTCCGAAATCGTTAACACCGTTGTCAGCGAAGCCGGAATGAATACTCCAGTAATGCCGTAGAGAAATGTATACCACTTATTATCTTTAGACCCATAGGTACCAAATGCGTAATATGAGCCGCGAATGGCCAGCAGGATGATGGAGATGCTTACTGGAACCAATAGGGCCGTTCCGTAGTAATAGGCGGTTTTCGGAAAGAAACCTACGATCCCTACGAAGAAGAAGACAAGAAATACGTTGGTTACTTCCCATACCGGCGATAGGTAGCGTTGGATGACTTTGTGAATGAGATGTTTTTTTCCGGCCCAATCACTGTACGTACTAAAGAATCCCGCACCGAAATCGACGGACGCTACAATCACATACCCGAATAAAAAGATCCAAAGCACCGAGATGCCGATCAACTCGAGCGTCATACGCGGCTCACCTCCTGCTCCTCATTCATCTGCTCAATTTCTTTTTCCACAGTATTGTTCTTAAACATCCGACGCAATACGGTTGTGCTGACAATCGCAAGTCCAATGTAGAGTGCAATGAAGAAGAGTAGCATTACATCCACATAAGGAGCGGTCGTCGCACCTTCGCTTGTTTTCATATAGCCGCGCAGAATCCAAGGCTGGCGTCCAACTTCGGCGAAAATCCAGCCCAACTCAATGGCAAGTATAGCAAGCGGACCGGATAGCCATATAGACATAAGCATCGACTTACGATATGGATTGGAATTTTTGCGTTTATACAACACTACATAAATCAATGCCAGCACGGTGAGCAGCATACCGATGGACACCATTAAGTCAAACAGATAGTGAATGTAGAGCGGCGGCCGTTCGTCTACCGGCGTTTCATTAAGTCCGGTCACTTCGGCAGTCGGATTGTTGTGAGCAAGAATGCTTAAGGCATACGGAATTTTAATGCCGTTTTTCACTTCGTTATTTTCATCGAGCGTACCAAACAAAATGAGCGGTGCCCGATCGGATGTTTCAAAATGCCATTCAGCAGCCGCAAGCTTCTCCGGCTGATACTCAGCGAGGAATTTTCCGGAGAAATCCCCGATTACAGCAGTCGCAACCGAGAAGACCAGTGCAGAGACGAGCGTAAGATGCAGGGCTTTGCGGTGATACACGTGCTTGCTTCCGCGCAGCATACGATAGGCTGCAATAGATGCGAGAACAAAGGCGGAAGTCATGTACGCTGAAGCCAGTACGTGAGACACCTTTGTCGGCATGGCCGGGTTGAACATCGCGACAAGCGGCTCAATGCTGACGATCGCACCATCTTTCAGTTCGAAGCCCTGCGGCGTATTCATGAACGCATTGACAATCGTAATGAACACAGCCGACATGGATGAGCCGATCACGACTGGAATAAGCAGAAGCAGATGCTTCATTTGATTTTTGAAGCGATCCCATGTGTACAGGTAAATGCCGAGGAAAATCGCTTCAAAGAAGAAGGCGAACGTCTCCATGAACAGCGGCAGACTAATCACTTGTCCCGCCAGTTCCATAAAGCTTGGCCACAAAAGACTGAGCTGGAGCCCGATGGCAGTGCCTGTTACGACCCCGACAGCAACCGTGATGACGAATCCTCTCGCCCAGCGTCTTGCCAGCAGAATGTAATGCGGGTCCTGCTTTTTAATGCCGACCCATTGGGCAAGTGCGATCATGAGCGGAACTCCGACACCGATCGTTGCAAAGATGATGTGAAATGCCAGTGTTACTTCAGTTAATATACGGCTGTACAAAACTGGATCATACGTAAGCATATAGTATCCCTCTCCTTTTTATCGAAACAGTCGGCTGACGAGAGAAAGAAACATCACGAAAGCCACAGTTAGGGAAGCGATGACTAGGTATTTTTCTTGTTTTTTAATCAAGGGTATGCCTCCTTTATCCCTTTTCATTTACACATCAAGTATAGCTAACAAATAAGGGGTAATTGTGTGGGAAAGGTGGCAGCTTTGCGAAAGTTATGTTGCCAATATGTGAATGTTATTTTTGGTAATAAACAATATTGACACAGTGGAAAAAATGATGAATAATATACCTAAAGGGGTATATGGAAATAAAGGAGAGAAGAGAATGTCGAGTGTAATAAATGTAGTGGCCCAGCAATTGGTTGAAAAGCAGGAAAGAGGAGAAGATGTGCAGATCATCGATGTGCGTGAACCAGAAGAAGTGGCTGCGGGCATGATACCCGGTGCAAAGCACATTCGCTTGGCCGAGCTTCCGCAGCGCATGCATGAGATTGATCCGAACAAGGAGGCCATCATGGTATGCCGCAGTGGAAACCGAAGCGGCATGGCCTGTGAATATTTGATGGATCAAGGATATACGCAGGTGAAGAACCTGCTGGGTGGAATGAACGGATGGACAGGAAAGGTAGTACGTTAAATAATAAAAAGCGGACCCGTGATTAAATCACGGGTCCGCTTTTTATTATTTATTGATTGTCTTGAGGTAATTTCTGTTTGCTCCACTCACTAAATCCCCCGGCTAAATTTATAACATTTGTGAAGCCGTGCGCTTGAAGCAGACTGGTCGCAATAGCGGACCTAGCACCGGACTGGCAGTGCAGCAGGATTGTTTTGTCCACAGGCAGCTCATCCATTCGCTTAGGCAGGTATCCGAGCATAATATGCTGAGCCTGTGGAATATGTCCGCTCTCCCATTCGCTTTGATTGCGTACATCGAGCACGTGAACATCTCCTTGCTGTACGCGTTCAGCCATCTCTTCCGGCGTTTTCTCTTCATACGATTGCAATTCTTTATACTCTCGCAGCACGGTTGGGCGAATGAAGCCAGCAATACGATCAAGACCGATGGAATACAGATCGGTTAACAGGCTGTCATGAACATCGGAATCAGCGATGACATATATATCCTGATCATACGGCAGGAGCCATCCCGCCCAATTCGTAAAGGAGCGGTTATATGGAATATTGATGGTACCCGGTATGTGAGCCGTAGCGAATTCATGCGCTGAACGCACGTCAAGAAGCACCGCCTGCCCGTCCATCCGCTCGGTGAGAAACGGCTTGGATGCCTCCACTTCCTCCGGCCGCTTCAGTTCGGATAGCAGTGTGGGGCCTTCCTTGTTCACATGCTTCATGACTGAAAAATAAGCGGGCGTTTCTGGCTGTCCTTCTAACAGTGTCTGCACGAACGCATTCTCATCCTCGATGGAGAAGGAGTGGTTAAAGCGTTTTTCATATCCGATTGTAGTAGAAGGAATAGCGCCGAGTGCTTTACCGCATGCGCTGCCGGCTCCATGCCCAGGCCATACCTGCATGTAATCGGGAAGCTCCTTAATACGCTGCACGGAAGCAAACATCTGCTGTGCTCCTTCCTTTGCCGCGCCGGATTGACCTACCGCTGTTTCCAGCAGATCGGGACGTCCAACATCGCCGACAAACACAAAATCTCCGGTGAATATACCGATCGGTTCACTTGCTCCGCCGTCTGTCAAAATGTAAGAAAGATGCTCCGGTGTATGACCAGGAGTATGCACCGCTTGAAATGTCAGGTTGCCTATATGAAACGTATCGTTGTTCTTGAGTAGTGTGTGCTTTTCCTCATGAATGTAAGCATATGAAGCATCGCCTTCTCCTGATAAGTACAGCATGGTATTATACCGCTTGCCGAGTTCGCGGGCGCCTGAGACGAAGTCGGCATGAATATGGGTTTCTGCTGCGGCTGTCAGTGTAAGCCCTTCTTCTTTTGCCGCCTCTAAGTAAGGTGTTAGATCTCGTCCTGGATCAATCACGATGGCCTCGCCTGTTGCTTGACAGCCTATAAGATAGGATGCATGAGAAAGTTTTGGATTATAGAAATACCGTAGAAGCAAAACGAATTCCTCCTTTGTATGCGTGTCTGCTATTTTGATGTGCTATTCCTTCTTACCACATCCAGAAAAGTTTTATACATATACAGGTATAGGTTATAGGAGAAGTGGTTGTATATCGAATGGTTTGACAGAAATAAAAAAAGTGGTACAGGGTACTGTAGTATGTTTTGCGGGGAGTCAAAAAGACCAGGAAATGAGTAGCGAAGAAAAAAAGTAAGTCATTGTAAGTATAATCGATAGAATTTTAAAATGATTATAAATTGTATGGTAGCATGTAGGACAAAGCATAAGGAGGAAGATGCCAGTGTACAAACGATGCCTGCTGCTTTTTGTTCTTGCTGTATTGACATTGGTAGGATGCTCAAATGATAGTACCACTCGACCGGTCGGAGAGGTGAAAAAGAATAGCAGTTCTCCAAGGGCCGGGGGAGAACTTGTGATTAGTGATGCAACCGATGCCGATACGCTTGATCCTCATAAAGCGACATCAGCCGCTTCGATGCGGTATATCGAAAATATGTACAGTACATTGCTGCGTTATAAAAAAGGTACATATGAGGAGTTGGAAGGGGATCTTGCAACGAATTATGTAGTATCCGACGACGGTAAGACTTATACATTTACCCTTCAGCCTGCTGCAAAATTCCATGATGGCAGCCCCCTGACTTCCCGCGATGTTATCTATTCCATTGAGCGCATTCGTCAAGAAAAAGTGCGTGCGCCGCAATTTGCTGCGGTGAAAAGCATTGAGGCTTTGGATGATCATACCGTACGTTTTCATCTAAAGGAGCCTGTAGCCCCCTTTTTAACCTTCCTTGCATATCCAATGAATGCGATTGTAAATCAAAAGGTAGTTGAGCAGCATGGCGGAAGCATTGATCGTGTCGATGCGGGAAGCGGGCCGTTCAAGCTAGTGGAGTGGAAGAAGAATCAACGGCTTGTGCTTGAGAAATTTTCCGAGTATTTCGTACAGGGACGACCCTATCTTGACCGGGTGATCTGGCGTCCGATTCCTGATGATACGTCAAGGACGACCGCGATGCGCAACAGGGAGATTGATGTAATGCTGCAGACCACACTGCGTGATATTCGTAAGTTTCATAACAATGTAGGCACAGAAATGAAGTCGGTTACGGGTACATTCTGGGAATATGTTGGCCTTAATACATCGAAGGGGCCGCTGGCCAACCGAAAAGTTCGGCAGGCGATTGCCTGGGCTGTTGATCGGGATGCCATTAATAAAGTGGTCAAGTTCGGCAAAGCCGATGTATTGCGCGGCGGTCCGCTTCCGAAGAGCCACTGGGCTTACTCGGGTGTCAATGTATATCCAAAGCGTGATGTAGAAAAGGCGAAGCAGCTATTGCGGGAAGCAGGGTATGCGGACGGATTTGATGTCACATTGAAAGTCAGCCCAAAAAAGGAGCAGACAGATGCAGCACAGATGGTGAAACAGGAGCTTCAGGAGGTCGGCATCCGAGTAAAGGTGCTGGTGCAGGAACCTAGCGTGTTCTTTGATGCGATAGGCAAGAAAGACTTTGAGATGGCAGTAGTAGGATGGGTTGGTTTTGTAGATCCTGACGAGTTTTTTTATAACATTTTTCATACGGGAGAACAGTGGAATCAACAGGCATACTCTAATCCAAAGGTAGATGCGCTGCTTGAGCGAGGGCGTACTGTCATGAATAAGAAAGAGAGAAAGGACGTATATGCCAAAGCGGAACGTATGATTGCTGAAGATGCGCCGATGGTATTCCTGTATATGAATCCGCAAACCACGGTATATACAAACCGGGTCCATGACTTTGACGTACATCCGACCGTCAGCACCATCTCACTACGGGATACATGGGTGGATCGGGATAACTGATTCTTTTATAAGCAGAGGACGAACATGGAGGTGACGCGGATATGGGAATGTATATTGTTAAGCGTGTGCTTATCGCCATTCCTGTGATGTTTGGTATTTCATTACTTTCCTTTTTTCTTATTCGTCTGGTGCCGGGAGATACAGTAACAGCGATGCTTGGAGCAAGCTATAGCGAAGAGCAGGCGGCTGCGCTTCGTGCCGAACATGGATTGGATAAGCCGCTGATTGTGCAGTATGGTATTTGGATCGGTCGCGTACTTACAGGGGATTTCGGAGAATCTTCGTTTACGGGGGAGCCGGTGCTGTATGTGATTTTAGAGCGGCTGCCAGTCACGCTTGAATTAACCGTTTTAAGCCTTGCACTTGCCGTGCTGATCGCAATTCCTTTGGGTGCGCTGGCAGCGGTCAAGCGCAACAGCCGCTTTGATTATGGAGCGACGCTTTTTGGGATGCTGGGAGTGTCAATCCCCCGGTTCTGGCTTAGTATTCTGCTCATTTTATTTGTTTCTTTAAAGCTCGGTTGGCTGCCGTCGGGAGGATTTGTCAGCTTCACAGAAAGTCCTATTGATAATCTGCGTGGGATGGTGATGCCCGTCGTGGCGATGGGTGTATCGGTGTCCGCGGTTATTATGCGTATGACGCGGTCCTCGATGCTTGAGGTTATTGGGGCCGAGTATATCAAAATGGGAAGAGCCAAAGGGGTACCTCGCACACGGCTCATCTGGCGCCATGCACTGAAGAATGCATTGATACCCGTAGTGACCATCATCGGTATTCAAGCAGGCTATTTGCTGGGTGGAACGGTTGTAATTGAACAGATTTTTTCTCTGCCAGGCATTGGTCTATTAGCGCTTGAAGCCATTACGAATCGGGATTACGCCTTATTGCAGGGAACCATTTTATTTATCGCCTGTGCATTCGTACTCGTAAATCTGCTTGTTGATATTGTCTATAGCTGGATCAATCCGAAAATTCGCTACTAGAGTGGGGAGGCGGGTGCTTTATGAAAGATGTGTGGTTTCGCTTCTATCAGAACAAGCTGGCCTTTGCCGGTTTGCTTGTGTTTATTGGATATCTTATGCTGGCCGTTCTTGGGCCGTATATTGCGCCGTATGACCCGTTTAAAATGCAGCCGAATGATATGCTGCAGGGGCCAAGCACAGCCCATCTTTTCGGTACGGACCAATTTGGACGGGATATTCTAAGCCGGGTCATATACGGCTCACAAATTTCACTGAAGGTAGGTCTCATCTCTGTTAGTATTTCTCTTGTAATCGGTGTAGCAATGGGAGTACTAGCAGCCTATTATGGGGGCTGGATTGATTCGGTTATTTCAAGAATGACCGATGTATTGTTTTCGTTTCCAGATATTCTGCTTGCGCTTGCCTTGATGGCTGTACTTGGGCCAAGCTTAACAAATGTGATGCTTGCAATTGGCATTGTCTATATTCCGATTTTTGCACGGATTGCCCGCGGTTCTGTCCTTACAATCCGAGATGCGCTCTATATTGATGCGGCACGCTCCATCGGAGTAAATAGCTTTACCATTATGCGGCGTCATGTGCTGCCTAATGTGCTAGCCCCTATCATTGTACAGGCAACCCTTTCCTTTGCCTTTGCGATTTTGACAGAAGCCGCACTCAGCTTTCTTGGGCTTGGGGTTGAGCCGGATACGCCATCATGGGGCATTATGCTTAATGAGGGGATCGATTATATGGAGATGGCCTGGTGGATCGCTGTGTTCCCTGGATTAGCGATTACGCTGGCTGTGCTGATTTTGAATGTGCTTGGTGATGGCCTGCGCGATGCGCTAGATCCAAGTCTTAGAGAAGATGCTTCATAAGAGAGGAGATACGTGATGACGGAAACGATACTAGAAGTCGAGGATTTGACGTGCCGCTTTCATACTCCAAAAGGCATCGTAGAAGCGGTGGGCGGTGTGAGCTTTCGTGTGCATCGCGGCGAGATCATGGCGCTAGTCGGTGAGTCGGGCTGTGGCAAAAGCGTGACATCACAGGCAATTATGCGCCTAATCGGTGACCGGAAGCATGAGGAGATTGGCGGGAGTGTGCGTTTTAAGGGGGCAAATCTGCTTGAGTTGAGCGAAGCGGAGATGCAGATACTTCGCGGCGATCGAATCGCGATGATCCTTCAAGATCCGATGACTTCGCTAAATCCAGCCTATCGGATTGGTGAACAAGTGGCCGAAGTTCCGCGCATTCATCAAAAAAAAGATAAAAAAGAAGCCTGGTCCATTGCAGTCGAAATGCTGCGCAGCGTGAAGATTCCCGCACCGGAAGAGCGGGCGCGGGATTATCCTCATCAGTTCAGCGGCGGCATGCGACAGCGCAGCATTATCGGTATGGCGCTGGCTTCAAAGCCTGATTTATTGATTGCTGATGAGCCGACAACAGCACTTGATGTTACAATTCAAGCGCAGATACTTGATTTGATTCAGGATATGAGGAAGAAGACGGGAGCAGCGGTCGTGCTTATCACGCATGATCTAGGTGTAGTAGCAGAGGTGTGCGATTCGGTTGCTGTCATGTATGCTGGTCGTATTGTAGAACAGGCTCCGGTAAGAGAGTTGTTTGCTTCTCCGCGTCATCCGTATACGAAAGGACTGCTCGCTTCGCTTCCGAAGCCTGGAAGCAGAGAGAGGCTCAAGCCCATTGCGGGTCAGCCACCCAACCTGCATGATTTGCCGTCAGGTTGTGTATTCGCCCCGCGCTGCCCACATGCTGAATCGGTATGTACGACAAAGATGCCCCCGCTTGAGGAGACAAAAGCTACCCACCGAGTTGCCTGCTGGCTAGAGGAGAGGATTAATCATGACCAATGATGAGCTAATTAGAGTAGATGGATTGCAGAAGCACTTCGCTATGTCACAAAATACGCTATCTCGTCTTCTATCCAAGGAGAAGTCAACCGTAAAGGCAGTGGACGGCCTGTCGTTTTATGTTCACAAAGGCGAAACGCTCGGTATCGTAGGGGAATCCGGCTGTGGGAAGTCGACAATGGGCCGACTGTTGCTTCGTTTGCTGGAACCGACCGCTGGCCGCATTTTTTTCAACGGCGAAGATATCACACGTATAAAGGGGCGGGAGCTTAATCGGCGACGAAAGCATTTTCAAATGGTGTTTCAAGATCCGTATGCATCGCTTAATCCACGCATGACGATCCAACGCATTATGGAAGAACCGATGGAAACACACAGCTTGTATCAAGGTGAGCGCGACCACAAAGTACAAGAACTGCTTGAAGCGGTAGGCCTCCCTGCATCATATAGAAGCCGGTATCCGCATGAGTTCTCTGGCGGACAAAGGCAGCGTATCGGCATTGCGCGCGCGCTTGCGGTAGAGCCTGAATTTATTATTGCCGATGAGCCTGTAGCTGCGCTTGATGTATCCATTCAAGCGCAAATTTTAAACTTATTTGCGGATTTGCAAAAGGAGCGGGGATTGACGTATTTATTTATTGCACATGATTTAAGTGTTGTTCAGTATATCAGCACACGCGTCGGAGTGATGTATCTTGGGGGGCTGGTTGAGCTTGCGCCAAGCGATGTGTTGTATGATCGTCCCCTGCATCCGTATACGCAGGCGCTTCTCTCAGCAATTCCTATTCCAGATCCTACTGTTCGCAGAGAGAGAATTACACTGCATGGTGAGATGCCAAGCCCTATGAATCCTCCACAGGGCTGCCGCTTCCATACACGTTGTCCCATTGCCATGGAGGAGTGCAGGCAGAAGACACCGGTGTTTCGTGAAGTGGAGCCGAATCATTTCGTAGCTTGTCACGTAGTCTAAGGTGATGTATCCATCAGCAAGCTGTTCTCTTTTTGCTGATGGATATTTTTTTTGAAAAAGATAAATTTGAATAATATGAAATATAGGAAAATATACCCTCTACTTTTTCCTTATTGAAATTATGTTTCCCATGGTAAAAAATATAGGTGAGGGTAAATTTTTTTACGGTTAGATTTGCCTTGGGTAAAAAAAATTAAATTAAAGAAAAAAAGTAACGTTAGAGCAAGTCGGAAATAAAGTAGAAGGAGTGAGGAGGAGAATAATGAGAGTGAATCGATTATTTGTACTCAGTATGTTCTTTGCATGTATGTTTACAGTGGTGGCAGGCTGTTCATCAACAGCTAAGCCTACAACACAGGGAGCGGCACAAAGCACAGAGGGAAAAGTGAACGTGGTAGCAACCATCGGGATGATTGGAGACATTGCAAAAAATGTCGGGGGAGAACATGTACAGGTTAATGGATTGATGGGACCGGGAGTGGACCCACATCTGTATAAAGCCACCCAAGGTGACATTGCAAAGCTTGAAAAAGCGGACGTGATTTTTTATAACGGTCTGAATTTGGAAGGGAAGATGTCGGATATTTTTGTCCGTATGGCCAAACAAAAACCGGCCATTGCCGTCTCGGAAAGCATTGACGAAGCGGTGCTTCGCGAGCCGCCAGAGTTTCAGGGACATTATGATCCGCATATTTGGTTTGATGTAAAACTGTGGATGAAAGCGGTAGAACGGGTGCGAGACGGATTGATTGAAGTCGATGCGGAACATAAGGCAGACTATGAAAAAAACGCAGCTTCCTATCTAAAAAAGCTTGAAGAGCTTGATGCTTATGCGCGTACTCAGCTTGCTTCTATTCCTAAGGAATCGCGTGTGCTCGTTACCGCGCATGATGCCTTTGGCTATATGGGGGATGCTTACGGCATGCAGGTAATGGGGCTTCAGGGCATTAGTACGGATGCGGAATATGGGCTAAAAGATGTCCAAAACCTTGTGAATCTGCTTGTTAAGAAGAAGATCAAAGCGGTGTTTATTGAATCGAGCGTATCGCCGCAAGCCATCAAGGCTGTTGTGCAGGGAGCAAAAGAAAAAGGTCATGAAATTACGATCGGGGGAGAATTATTTTCCGATGCGATGGGTGAAGAAGGAACGCCGGAAGGCACCTATATCGGCATGGTACGCCACAATGTGGATACGATTGTAAAAGCGCTTAAATAGCAGGGAGGACTCCATTATGGTATCGGCCTTATCGGTTGAAAATATGACCGTCGCCTATCACAAAAAACCGGTGCTGCAAAGTGTCAGCTTCGCAGCACCGGAAGGCAAACTCATTGGGATCATAGGACCCAACGGGGCAGGGAAATCAACATTAATGAAAGGCATGCTAGGTTTGGTTCCGCTTGTCTCGGGCAGTGTAAGCATCTATGGGAAGTCGTACAAAACACAGCGAAAGATGATTGGATATGTGCCGCAGCGCGAGTCGGTTGATTGGGATTTTCCAACGAATGCGCTTGATGTTGTATTGATGGGCCGCTACGGTCATGCCGGATTGTTTCGCCGTTTGCGTTCCGAAGATCGAAGCATCGCGCTGTCTTGCTTGGAAAAGGTAGGGATGGCTGATTTTGCCGACAGGCAGATCAGCCAGTTATCCGGTGGACAACAGCAGCGGGTGTTTTTGGCTCGGGCATTGGCACAGGATGCGCATATCTACCTGATGGATGAGCCGTTTGCCGGGGTAGATGCGGCGACAGAGAGAGCGATTATCGCTCTGCTGACCGAATTGAAAGAGCAAGGGAAAACGGTGCTGGTCGTTCATCATGATCTGCAAACGGTTCCGGAATACTTTGACTGGGTGTTATTAATCAACTTGCAGAAGATCGCGTTCGGTCCTACAAAAGAGGTGTTTACTGCGGCGAATCTCCAGCAGGCGTACGGCGGTCGCCTTGCGTTTCTTGAGAAGAACGCGGTCATTGTCGGGGCGGAATAGAAAGGGGGAAACGTATGGATTTCATCATGCAATGGCTGCAGGACCCCAACGCTCGCTGGGTAATGACCGGCTGCTTGCTGCTTGGCCTCAGCAGCGGAGTGTTGGGCTCATTCGCTCTGCTTCGCAAGCAAAGCTTGGTGGGAGACGCTGTGGCACATGCCGCTCTCCCCGGTATTTGTCTGGCGTATATGTTCTCCGGGGAGAAAAATATTGGATTATTTATGCTCGGTGCAGCCATGACAGGACTTCTTGGAACGTTATGCGTTTCGCAGATTTCCAGGCATTCAAGAATTAAGCCTGACACGGCATTAGGGATTGTTCTCTCTGTGTTTTTTGGCTTTGGTACGGTGCTTCTTACGAAAATCGCCCAGACGGGCAGCGCTAATCAGAGCGGTCTGGATGCGTTTATGTTTGGCAAGGCGGCTTCGCTTGTCTCAGGTGATCTTACAATAATGGCAGTTGTTGCTATTTGTTTGCTCGTATTATCGACGCTTTTATTTAAGGAGCTAAAGTTGTTGTGCTTTGACCCTGGATTTGGGCGTGGTTTAGGATTTCCGATGGGGTTTTTGGGTGCTTTGCTTATGGTAATGATCGTATTAAGCGTGATTATCGGCTTGCAGGCTGTGGGTGTTGTGCTGATGGCCGCTATGCTCATTATTCCTCCTGTTGCGGCTCGATACTGGACGGAGAAGCTGCACGTAATGGTGATCGTAGCTGGTTTCTTTGGCGGGATATCCGGTGTTGTCGGCACGCTTATCAGCAGCTTGGCAGAGAAGCTGCCTACAGGACCGGTTATTGTGTTAGCGGCAGTATGCTTCTTCTTGTTCTCTCTTCTATTCGCTCCGCAGCGGGGTCTTATCTCTCGGATGCTGCGTGTCATTCGTTTGCGCAGCCGATTTTCGAGTGGGAAGGTAGAGGGAGAGGCGGAGAAGGTGTATCAGCCCGTTGCTTCTAAAGGAGGCCATTCATCATGACACATGCATTGTGGATTATGCTTATTGCCTCGCTGGTTGCTGCGTCCTGTGGTTTTATCGGCTGTTTTCTTATTTTGCGGCGGATGGCGATGCTGGGCGATGCCATTAGCCATGCGGTATTGCCGGGGATTGTCGTCGCTTTTCTGGTGAGCAACAGCATGGAGAGCATTACGATGCTGATTGGTGCGTCAATCGTAGGTGTGCTAACCTCACTCATTATTCAAACATTAGGAACAGGTGGCGTCCAATCTGATGCGGCGATCGGCGTTACATTTACCTCATTATTTGCTATTGGTGTTGTACTTGTCTCGATGTATGCTTCAAGCGTTCACCTCGATGTGCAGCATGTACTGTATGGTGAAATCGCCTATGCGCCATGGGAGACATCGGTTCTTTTTGGATTAGAAATGCCGCATGCTGTATGGATGATGGGCGGTGTGTTTATTCTAACCTTGTTTGTAGTACTCCTGCTATACAAAGAAATAAAGCTGGTCTCATTTGATGCGCAGATGGCCGCTGCCGTAGGGATTCCGGTGCTTTTCATTCATTATGTATTGATGGTGCTTGTTTCTCTTAACACGGTCGCAGCCTTTGAGAGTGTGGGAGCGATCCTTGTTGTAGCAATGCTTGTAGTGCCGGGTGCTACTGCTTATCTGCTTACGGACCGGCTTAGTGTGATGCTGGGCTTAAGTGTAGTTGTCGGGATTATTTCCGCTTTGGCAGGCTATGAGCTCGCCGCTTGGTTTGATGTTTCGATCTCCGGTTCGATGGCAACGGTGGCAGGTATTCTATTCGCTTTTGCCTTCTTATTCTCCCCGAGGTATGGCATCATCTCTAAGGTTATCAGCAGACGCACATTGGCGCATAAGAAAGAGAGCGCTCGCTAGCATAAGGAGGACTTCGATAAAAAGAAGTCCTTTTTTGTGTGTGATGACTATAAATGTAATGAAACTTTTTCATCGTGTAACACGTATGTATAGTATTTCAATAGGTTATGATCCAATTAAATGTATAAAGGGGGATTTCGGTGACATTTACCATTGACGGCTTGATTTTTTTGTTTGCTATTTTATTGCTTACTGGCGTAGTAACCGCCAAATTTTCCTCACGCTTAGGCGTACCTTCACTCGTTTTCTTTATTGTTGTAGGGATGGTGCTCAACCGGTTTGTTTTCTACAACAACGCGTATCTAACACAGCTTTTTGGGATTTTAGCCCTTATTATTATTCTATTTGATGGAGGCATGCAGACGAAGTGGGCGAATGTACGTCCCGTAGCAACGCCTGCCCTGTCACTCGCCACTGTGGGCGTATTGCTTACCACATTCATTGTCGGGATTTGCACACACTATATTTTGGGTCTTCCGTGGCTGGAGAGCATGCTGCTTGGTTCGATTGTCGGCTCAACGGATGCTGCGGCTGTTTTTGCGGTCCTGGGAAACAAAAATATAAAAAAGCGTCTTTCCTCTACGCTTGAAGCCGAATCGGGAACGAATGATCCGATGGCTGTCTTTCTAACCATCTCCTTCATTGAGTTGATACAAGTGCCTGATGCTAGTGTGTTATCCATGATTTTAAACTTCTTCTGGCAGATGGGATTTGGCCTAGTCGCAGGCCTTCTGATCGGATTTGTAGCAGTCAAAGTAGTAAATAAAATCAACCTCGACTCTTCGGGGCTTTATCCTGTGCTTGCGCTTGCCTTTGCTATTTTTACTTACAGTGCCACGGCGGTGCTGAACGGAAGCGGCCTGCTTGCAGTGTATGTGATGGCTGTCTATATGGGGAATGCGGATCTGACGTACCGCCATGCGGTATCACGGTTTAATGAGGGTTTTGCATGGATGATGCAGATTCTAATGTTTATCTTATTGGGGCTTCTCGTCTTTCCGAATGAGTTGATCCATATTGCATGGCAAGGAATTGCTTTGTCCTTCCTGCTTATCTTTGTTGCGAGGCCTATCGGTGTGTTTATTAGCACAATAGCGATGAAGTTTTCGTTTAAGGAAAAAATATTTATCTCGTGGGCCGGACTCAGGGGAGCAGTACCTATCGTTCTGGCAACGTATCCATTGATTGCCGGACTCGAAGACGCTCAACTTATCTTTAATGTAGTTTTCTTCGTGGTACTAACCTCTGCGCTAATTCAGGGGTCGACAATTTCTCCGCTTGCCCGTGCATTCGGGCTATCTCAAGGAGAGAAGCCCATAACACCTCATACTCTTGAATTGGTATCGATCAGCAAAACAAGCTCGGAGATGATTGAGATTACGATTCCAGGCGATGGATTCATAGCTAATGAGAATATATCGGATTTAACCCTTCCAAAAGATGTATTGATTACTGCTGTGATTCGTGGAGAGGAATTGATTACACCAACCGGGGATACACAGTTGTTGGAAAAAGATATCCTGTATGTGCTTGTGCCTAAGATACAGCGCGAAAGGGTTAAGCAATTATTTTTATCAAAACCAAAGAATAGTCTGTAGGCGGTGCGGATAATAAGAGGCTGACACTTCGACTCATTGTATGGATGGGAGGGAGTGTCAGCTTCTTTACGTGCATAACTTAATGTTGAAGGTTTTTTTGGAATATTTGCCGAATATTTCATAAAATAGAGGTGTTTTTATGAAGAAATGGGCAGCAGCAATCGGATTGACAGTTATCATTGTGGGAGCATTCGTATTGTACAACAAATCCTACTATCCTCCACTCCCAATAGAAAATAGTAGCAAGAGGGAAGTTATAGCTAAGTTACATCATTCAAATGAACAAATCGTTTATTTAGCAAATGAAAATGGCGTTGACTGGTATATCATAAATAAACGAAATATTGGCGTGGCTGATGAAGTCATCAAAGAATTGGCGATGCAAAATGGTTGGAGTTTTAAACAAAAAGAGGGTAGTGGGCTCTTCTTTGAAAAGCAAGGAGAAAATTTAATTGTATCGACACAGATGTGGACTGGAAATTATGTGTTGGTTAAAATACCAGACAATTTTTAAACGTTCATACGGGTGAAGTGAGGGGGAGCAAGAAGATGTGTGATCAAAAGGAGCAGGCCCTTTGGAGAAGAGAGGATGGCTTTGTCATTAGTACCGATAAACGCCATCTAGATACCGAGATGATTTGGCGCTTTCTTGCTGAAGAGTCGTACTGGGCATCGGGCATTCCCCGGGAGCTGGTTGCCACCGCGATTGAACATTCGATCCTGTGCTACGGGATATATGAAGGCGACCCGTCTACCACTGCGGCAAAGCAGGTCGGTTTTGCCCGTGTCGTGTCCGACTTTACCCGTTTTTCTTGGCTGGCTGATGTGTTTGTGCTGCCGAAGTATCGGGGCAGCGGCTTAAGTAAATGGATGCTGAGCTTAATTGTTGCACACCCAAAAGTAAAGGGAACCAGTTTTATGCTGGCCACAAACGATGCCCATGGGCTGTATGCTCAGTATGGCTTTGCGCCGCTGGACAAAATCGAGAACCGGATGGCCAGGTCGCTTGATTGGGAGAAGGTGTATGAAGGTCATGGTATAAGCACTAGGGCAGATAAGTCGTCCAAATAAACTGCGGTGAGTAGACTGCTGTTTGATAAGAAGTCCAAACCATACGGATAAGGTTTGGACTCTTTAGTGACTTTATATATTCCATTCAATCAATAATCCGCCGTGGACAAGCCCGCCGCCGAATCCGTATAACAGGATGCGTTCTCCTGCTTTCACCTTCCCCGACCGAACTCCGGCATGCAGCGCAAGAGGAATGGAGGCCGCTGAAGTATTGCCAAAATATTCGAGGCTTGTTAAGGTTTTGGATAGCGGGAATCCGCTTCTCTCGCAAATGGATTCAATCATTCGCATATTGGCGCTGTGCGGGATAAACCAGTCAACGTCATGCAGTGGGAATGAGATTTTTGCTAAGGTATCTTTCATTCCAGCAGGTACAGTCGAGACGGCCCATTTATACACTTCTCTTCCATTTTGGACAAGACATTTGGTATCTTTTAGTGCCTTGCCGTCCATTTGGTTTGCTAGACCGGTTTGATATAGATGTACCCCGCCTTCGCCCTTAGAGCCAAGATGAAACGATAGAAAACTCGGTTTTGTGTTATCGTGCTCTATTAGTACAGCACCGGCTCCATCTCCAAAAAGAATACAGGAGGTTCGGTCTGTATAGTCCATAATTTTGGAGAATGTTTCGCCTCCAACGACAAGCACTTTTTGATGAAGGCCGGAGGTAATGAGTGCATTGGCTAGGTGTAAGCCGTATACGAATCCTGCACATACTGCACTTATATCAACGGCACCTGTATTTGGAATGTCGAATGCGGCTTGGATGCGGCTTGCAACGCTAGGAAAAGGAAAATCCGGTGTAGCCGTTGCTACCAAAATCAAATCCACATCTTCGATTGATTGATTATACGTATGCAGCAAATCATGGATTGCTTGTATGCACAGGTGAGAAGTAAATTCCTCGGGACGTGCAATCCGCCGCTCTTTGATACCTGTGCGTTGGATAATCCATTCATCGTTTGTTTCAAGCATTGTTTCAAGTTCAACATTTGTCAGAACTCTCTCCGGTACATAGCTTCCGATGGCCGTAATTCGCGCTTTTGAAGCGAGGCCGTTGCCTTTATCGCTCATGTGTCATCTCCTCTTCTCATTACTGCCTATCTATTATAACACTTACTAATAGTACGAGATACTAATTTTATACCTTTCACAAAAAAATCTAAAAAATAAAAAAGAATGGAACTTGTTGATTGACGCACAATTTTTAGTTATATAAAATTAGAACTAATAAAAGTTCTAAAAAAATATAACTAATAATGTGGGTGAGAATATGTATCGTGTTGAAGTGGATATGGCTCCGGCATACGAGTTGATTATCAGTCTATATCAATACATCAATAACAAATCAATGAAGGGTGCTGAATTGGGTCGAGGCTGGGTGAAGGAAGTCAATGCACAACTGCCTGAAGAGCTGATCGTTAAGCTTTCGGAAAAGGCATGGGAAGTGCTGCATCGCTTAAGTCTATTGGTGTGGCAGTGTCCCGGTGAACGCACACCAGAGCAGTTTATTTCCTGGCTTGGCTCCATTTCGCCGCTTGAATTGTATGAGCGGATGATTCCTTGGGTGACAAAGATCCCAAAGGATTTTCAAGAAGTGCAGCATCATCTGATTCACCTGCTAGAAGAATGGCACCATTGTTATTTCAAGCAGCGTCAATCTTCGATTCTGCCTATGCTCGAACATAGCGCAGCTTCTTTGCGTGACGTTCTGTCAAAGGGAGAAGATCCCAAGCAAATTGTGGAGACCTATACAAACGGCATCTGCATCGAACCTGTAGCAGCCACACAACGGGTGCTGCTCATTCCACAGCATCATGCCGCACCGTACAGCATCATCGACTCATATCAAGGACTACTCACATGTCTCTATCCGGTCGATATCGAGGAAGCCCCGTTCCTCGTCAAGCGCGTACAGCGTCAGCTTCAAGCGTTGGCTGACAAAAATCGAATCTACATCCTCAAGCTGCTGCATGAACACCCAACCTGCACATTCACCGAGATTCTTCATAAGACAGGACTTGTAAAAAGCAATCTACACTATCACCTATCCATGCTGCGTACCGCAGGGCTAATCCGAGCGCACCGTATGAGTGAGCGGATTGAATTTTATAGTATGCGTCCGGAGGGACTGCAGGCGATGCAGGAGGGACTTGCCGCGTACATGAAGGGGGAGCGTATGTGAAGCCCAATGCTATTTTGGACTTTCACCCCATCGTACGCATTTTGTTTCTTGGCAGCTTTTTGACATACATCGGATTAAGTATGGTTGTACCGTATTTTGCGATTTATCTAGCCCATTATACTGGATTAAGTGGTCCGGCAATCGGATTTATCATAGGGGGCAGTGCGCTGATAGGGATGTTTGGCGGCCTTGCCGGCGGGGTGCTGTCGGATCGATTTGGTCGCAAGAACATCATGCTAGGAGCGCTGCTTGGCTCCGCAATTATTTTTATAGGGCTGGCGGTAAGTGTTCATCCTATAATGCTAGTGCTGTTCACCCTGTTAAAAGGCATGGCTACCGCTTTTTTTGACCCGTGTGCCAAAGCGTTGATTGCCGATTTGACAGAGCCAAAAAAACGGGTACGGGCTTTTTCGTATCGTTATCTGTTTACGAATCTCGGATTTGCGGTTGGCCCCATCATCGGTATGATCGCCGGTGTCAAAGCGGAGAGTACGCTGCCGTTTTTTGTAGCATCCGTTATTTTTCTTATGTATTTTGTATTGCTGTGGGTGTACGTAAGGAAATATAAGATTGCCGATATTTCCTCTTCTGGAATCCACCGGCCGGTTTTGAAAGAATCGTTAGGTGTAATACAGAAGGATAAGGCGCTTCTTTTGTTTATTTGCGGTGGAATCATGGCGATGTCTGTGCATGGTCAATTTTCTGTTGTACTACCCCAATATTTTGCAGCGGAGTTTACGAGCGGGTTGGATTTTATTCAGTTATTATGGACCGTACACTCCCTTGTCATCATCATCGGAAGCATGCCTGTGGCACGGGCGGTTGAGAAGCGGAGCGCCTTTTTTTCGATTGTGATCGGCTCCGTTTTGTTTGCGATAGGATGTGTCTGCTTCTCGTTGTCATTTAATGTGTGGACGTTCATTTTTTCTATGATTATTTTTACGTTGGGCGAGATCTTCATAGCGCCCGCTGAGTATGCGATTATCGATGAGATTACGCCGGAGTCGGTGCGCGGTACGTATTATGGCGCCTTCAGTTTTACAACAATGGGTTCCTTTTTGGGACCAGGCTTTGCCGGTATGCTGCTTGTTGAGTTTGGCGGCAGTGTTATGTTTTCAGTGCTTACTTTGGCAGCGTTGATTAGTATTTTCTTTTATTGGAGAGGCTCCGTTCACAAAATGAATGGGATGCTGACAGTAAAGCAATAAAAAAGGTTGTTTACTATATGTGTTATATGTATGCTATATGTAATAACAATTACATTGTATGCAGCTAGGTGCCTTTGTGAAATACAAAGGGTAACAGGGAATCGGGTGCAAGTCCCGAGCGGTCCCGCCACTGTAACCGGATAGTTCTCTTTCATATTGTCACTCGATTGATGATCGGGGAAGACGAGAGAGGGCATGGACCCGGAAGCCAGGAGACCTACCTAAGATGCGACACCACAATTACCTTCGCGGAAAGGAGAGGTGTATTGAGAATGAGTGGCAGCCGTTTGGCTTTTTGATGTTACCTGCATTTTCGTACCTGACCCCCGTCCGTCAAGACGGGGGTTTTTTGTGTGGCCAAGCCAAAAGAGATGGAAGATAGAGGAGTTCATAAGATGAGAAAGTCGATACACTTGCATGTGTCCGTACAGAAAGCTCAGAATATTCGTGTGCGAATGGCTCTGGTCATTTTGTGTGTGCTGCTTCTGGTATCAATTACTGCGGCTGTGATGCTTGGGCCTGTCAGCATCTCTCCGCTTACGGTATGGAGAATTGCGCTAGCAAAAATAGTAGGCTCAGCTTTTGTGATTGAGCCGGATTGGCATGCGGCACAGGAGAGCATTGTATGGGACATCCGGTTTCCTCGCGTTTTGCTCGGAGCGGTAGTTGGAGCTGGATTGGCAATCGTAGGGGTGGTTATTCAGGCATTGGTGCGCAATTCGCTCGCAGACCCGTATATTCTGGGGATTTCTTCTGGTGCCTCTGTTGCTGCTACGCTTGCGATTTTGTTTGGCGCACTCTCTTTTCTGGGGAGATACGCATTGTCTCTTGGTGCCTTTTTAGGCGCGCTTTTTTCCATGATCGCCGTTTACGTACTCGCACAGGTTGGCGGCCGAATGCACACAACACGCTTGCTGCTGGCAGGTGTGTCGGTATCAATTATTTTATCTGCAGTAACGAACCTTATTGTGACGATGGCGCCGGAGGAAAAGGGAATGCGGGATGTTATGTTTTGGATTATGGGAAGTTTTTCTGGAGCAAAGTGGGAATATGTCACGCTTCCTGGGTTGCTTGTCGTCTGTGGTTTGATTTTTCTACTTGTACAGTACCGGTCGCTTAATGCGCTGTTAATGGGAGAGGAAGCGGCAACAACCCTGGGAGTAAACACACATTTTTTCCGTAAAATATTGTTTGTCATCTCCTCTCTTCTGACAGGAGTGATCGTGGCAGTAAGTGGAGCGATTGGCTTTATTGGCCTGATGATTCCCCATCTTGCCCGGCTATTTGTAGGCTCGAATCATCGATATGTGCTACCGGTTAGCGCTTTAATTGGTTCAATTGTAGCGATCTGGTCCGATGTGCTGGCTCGCATGCTGCTAGCGCCGGAAGAGCTGCCTGTGGGAGTTATTACCGCATTATGTGGAGGTCCGTTCTTTATTTGGCTGCTGCGGCGCAGTTCTTATTCGTTCGGAGGGGGGCGAGAGTGATGATTCAGGTGGATGCTGTATCGCTGCGTATGATGCAGGCGACGATTATACAAGATATATCGCTGGATGTTCCGGACGGTGCCTTTGTTGGAATTATTGGACCGAATGGAAGCGGGAAATCCACACTGCTTAAGACGATGTATCGTGTATTAAAACCGGATACCGGGTGTATCCACTTCAACGAGCGAGACCTATACGAATTATCTTCGCGAGACGTATTTCAAAAAATGGCTGTTGTTGGACAGGAATTCCCTCAGGAGTTTGATTTTTCTGTAGAAGACATAGTGGCAATGGGACGGGCTCCGCATAAGCGGATGTTCGAATCGGATACGGAAGAAGACCGGCTGATCGTGGAGTATGCTTTGTCCTGTGTACATATGGAAGACTATGCCTCGCGCAGCTTTATGAGCTTATCTGGCGGTGAAAAACAGCGGGTTCTTATTGCTCGTGCACTTGCTCAGCAGGCTCGGGTCATTCTGCTTGATGAGCCGACCAATCATCTTGATATCCGCCATCAACTTCAGGTAATGGAGCTGACAAAGGGACTTGATGTAACGTTGGTTGCTGTGCTGCATGATCTAAACTTGGCTGCTGTGTACTGTGACTATTTGTATGTGATGCAGAAGGGGCGTATCGTTGCTTCGGGGAATCCGTCTGATGTGCTGACGTATGAATTATTGAGTGAAGTATTTGGGGTAGAAACAGAAATTATTACACATCCGGTAACACATACACCCTATATTATTTTTCTGTCCAGTACGAACGAATAACTCATTTAAAAAATAACAGATGGAGCGACGCACATATGAGAAAACGAAATCAATTTTTGCAACGAATCGCAGTAGTGCTTGTCGTTGGCCTATTATCCGCATGCAGTTCATCTTCTGGTACCTCATCTGCCGTCGAACAGGCGTCTTTAGGTAAGACCCAGCAGAAGGAAAACGCATCCTACGAAAAAGTCACCATTAACAATTTGGGACATACATTAACATTCACACAGCCGCCCAAACGAGCTGTTGCATTAAACCAGCATGCGACAGAAATCATGCTGGCTCTAGGCTTGCAGGATTCAATGGTAGGAACCGCATATCTTGATGATGCCATTCTGCCTGAGTTTAAGGA
This sequence comes from Aneurinibacillus sp. REN35, assembly GCF_041379945.2. Classification (NCBI taxonomy): domain Bacteria; kingdom Bacillati; phylum Bacillota; class Bacilli; order Caryophanales; family Paenibacillaceae; genus Aneurinibacillus; species Aneurinibacillus baijiui. The sequence goes on from NZ_JBFTXJ020000003.1 coordinate 535,053, forward strand.
TACGTATGCGAAGATTCCTGTTCTGTCAAAAGCATATCCATCAAAAGAAGTTTTCATGGCAACTGCTCCGGATTTTGCATATGCCGGATGGAAAAGCGCTTTTACTGAGAAAGCATTGGGAACGGTGCAGGAGTTAGCGTCTGCCGGCATTCCGGCCTACATTCAAGAGTCGTCTACGACTCCGTTCCCTACGCTAGAAAATGTATATCAGGATATCCGCAATATCGGGCGTATCTTCGATGTGGAAGAGAGAGCGGAGACTCTGATTGCCACGATGCAGAAGGATATTGATCGAACCGTTAAGCAAGTAGGCTCTGTTACAAAGCCGCTTAACGTGTTTGTCTACGATAGCGGTGAAGATAAGGCTTTAACGGCGGCAGGTAACTACATGTCCAGCCTTATTGCATTAGCCGGAGGGAAGAATATTTTTAGTGATATAGAAAAAGGGTGGGCGGAAGTGAGCTGGGAGGAGGTCGTACATCATAATCCCGATGTTATCGTGATCATAGACTATGGCGCTAAAACAGTTGAGGAGAAAAAGAACGTGCTGCTTTCAAAGAAAGAGCTTGCGGAAGCTCCGGCCATAGTGAACCAGAGATTTATTGTTCTTCCGCTTTCGGCAGCCGCTGAGGGTATTCGTGCACCGCAGACGCTTGACATATTGGCAAGAGGGCTGCATCCGAAGGCATTTTAAAATAGAAGAAACCTTCTTTTACCAACCACGTATTCATAGTATAGTAAGGAAAGGAATAAGCATGAATACGAAACTGAAGGAGGATGAATGCGGTGTTTGGAAAGGTAGCGGCCGATATGCTTGGATTAAGCGATGTAGGGGCGGTGATTAAGCCGCAGGACTATGACAAGGCTGATGCAGATGATTATATTATGCATGAGGATAATGAAAAGATTTTCTTCCTTATCAAGTCAAAGTCTGATGAGTACTGTTTTACCAACAAAGCACTGCTTCATCTAGATGGCACGAGTGCCGCCAGCAAGAAGCGTACGCTTCGTCGTTACAGTTACAGTACGCATCCGATCTCGGATGTTATGCTTGAAACTGCCGGTACAGTGGACTTGGATGTAGAGATTAAGTTTACTATGGGCAATCAACCTTACTCGATTGATGTACATAAAAAACATCTAGAAGAGTTAAAGGATTTGTACAAAGCGCTCTTAAAAATCGCAGAAATCTCTCATGAAAACGAGATTGCCCTCTCCTTTGCGGGTCAAAGCCTAGATTTGGCATCCACGACGCTTACTCGGGTAACAAGTACGGAAAGTAATCTAGTAGAACAATTCAAAGGACTGAATCAGGCGGCGTTTTCATGGCTGATGGATACGAAGGAAAAATATACGGTAAAAGATTTCGGCTCTGTATTTGAGCGCTATATCAATCAATAAAACAAAAGGCTCCCCCGTGCTGCAAAAGCAGCGGAGGAGCCTTTTGGCTGTGTATATAACAAACAATTACATGTATCTCTTGTATTTTATATAGTTTTACTTATACTTTATGAAGATAAAAGTTCAGGGGAAAAATATGCAATACAAAACAGTGCTTGATTGCTCGTCTGTTTGTGCAAAGGGGATATGCTATGAAGATTGGATACCGTACCATCAAAACAGCGATTGGCGCAGCGCTGTCTATTTTTCTCGCGCAATGGTTAGGTCTGCAATTCCCTACATCAGCAGGGATTTTGACCATTCTCTGTATCCAAGTGACAAAAAGACGTTCCTTACAAAACGCGTATGCCCGCTTCGCTGCTTGTTTGCTGGGATTAGGAATAGGGATTGGCATATTTTCTATTGTCGGATATCATGCTATTGCCCTCTTGCTTGTGATTTTGTTGTTAATTCCTATTTTGGTTCGGTTGAAGATCCAAGATGGATTTGTTACATCATCCGTTATTATTCTGCATCTTTATTCCGTACAGGCGGTTTCGCTTTCTTTTTTACGAAACGAGCTTGCGGTTATGGGGATAGGGATTGGCATCGGCCTGATTATGAACGCATATATGCCAAGCATGGAAGTAAAACTTCGGAAATATCAGCAAAAAATCGAGCGAAACTTCCAAGTTATCTTAAAGGAGCTGGCCGACTATTTGCGCGACCATGACAGCGCATGGGACGGCAAGGAGATTATTGAGACGGCAGAGCTGCTCAATGAGGCAAAAAGCCTGGCCATTCAAAATGTCGAAAATCATTTGCTTCGCAACAAAGATGCATACTATCATTATTTTGAAATGAGAGAAGAACAGTTTGAGTTGCTTGAGCGAATGGTGCCGCTTGTTTCTGCGCTGCCTTATGTACCTCAAGGAGAACTGATGGCCGATTTTCTTGAGAATATAAGCGACCGTGTACATCCAGGGAATACCGCCTATGTCTTCTTGGAAAAATTGCGAGAAATGAAGGAAGAGATGGAGCAGACGGAATTGCCAAAAACACGCGAGGAATTTGAGACGAGAGCGAATTTATTTTACTTTTTGCAGGAGATGGAGCGGTACTTGCTCATTAAACACCAATTCCGCCCGGCTTCACCTTCATAAAACAATCTGAACTAAAAAAGGATGCTGCGATAGGCAGCATCCTTTTATTTGGCAGTAAACTCTTACAGTTTTACTACGTTTGCAGCTTGTGGTCCACGGTTGCCTTCAACGATGTCGAATTGTACGCGTTGGCCTTCATCTAAGGATTTGAATCCTTCGCCAGTGATTGCAGAGAAGTGAACGAATACATCATCTCCACCTTCTCTTTCGATGAAACCGAAACCTTTGTCTGCATTAAACCATTTTACTGTACCTGTGTTCATAAAAGCCTCCAATATGTATTAAATATGTACCTTATAAGTATTGTAACTTATAAGCCACTTTTATACTACCACAAGGACAATAATATGAAACAAATATTTTGCATATAGTTGGCGTAAATGATCTGAAATACATCTTTGATCATGGGAGAAGACATGAACAGAGACTTCTTCGTTGTTTGTCTTATGGGTAATTTATCCTAATAAAATAAAAACACTCTGCTGGGAACTTCGGATACATAGTAGTATGAGTGGCATACGTAGTAAAAGTATTTTTATAAAAAGTTTACATGACACCAAATGGTGTTATAATGAATATGACACTAAAAGGTGTTATATTGGATTTGGAGGTATTGCAATGCCAACACAAGGAACATTGCCGGAAATTCGTAAAACAATTGTGCTGAATGCTTCAATTGAAAAAACATGGAAGGCTGTCGCGACTTCAGAAGGCATCGCTTCATGGTGGATGCCCAATACTTTTGAACCTGTTTTGGGACAAGACTTCATTTTGCAATCAGGTCAATTTGGTGATTCACCTTGCAGAATAACGGAGCTAGACCCTCCGAACCGTGTTGGATTTGACTGGGGTACAGAGTGGCACGTTGTTTTTGAATTGAAAAAGTTAGAAGATGAGAAGACGGAGTTTACGCTGATTCATTCTGGTTGGGATGCAGAAAAAGTCACAGAGTTTGGGCAGCCGCATTCAGTTATTCGCGATATCATGGATGGTGGCTGGGAGGAAATTGTCAAGAAGACCCTTCCCGCTTATATCGAGGCTTAAATTGGCTGCACCTGCGTCTAAGCATGATGTATTTCAGGCAATTGCCGATCCTACCCGTCGTAGGCTGTTAAAATTGCTTGCTGACAAGGAAATGCCCATTGCTGCCATTGCGGAATGCTTCCCATTAAGCCGTACTGCTATTAACAAGCATCTGCATGTCCTTTCCGATGCGGGACTTGTCAGCAGTCAGAAGGTTGGACGTGAAACTCGCTACAAGCTGCAACCCGATCCTTTGGTTGAGCTAAAACACTGGCTTTCTTTCTTCGAACGATACTGGGAAAACAGGTTGTCTGCTCTTAAGGAATATGTAGAGAATGATAATGGTTAGGGCGTAATAAAACCGAGATGCATACACGTATGCACTCGGTTTTTTAGTACGTTCATCGTGACTATTTCTCCTTCGTTATATAATTGGTGTTTTGATGGTACCCTAAAATTGGTAATGGATCAATTTATCATATAGTTTTTATAAAATTATATTATTGTTTGACAATTGTAATTATTAGGACTATAATCAAAAAGAATATTGGATCCAAAATCCCTGATTCAAAAAAGAAAGTTGTACATACAAATGCCAACAAAAAGGAGAGAGGTATGATGAAGGAAATGCCGAATACGCAGATCAAAAAGGGCTGGGTAGGCCGTTTTTATGAAGATTTCGAGGTTGGCGATGTATATCCGCATCCGTTGGGCAGAACGGTAACACAAACAGATAACATCTGGTTTACGCTGCTAACGCAAAATACCAATCCAATTCATTTCGATGAAGTATATTCCGAGAAGACAGAATTCGGACGTCCACTGGTAGATTCCACATTTACGTTGGCTTTGGTTACAGGACAATCCGTAACCGATGTATCGCAAAATGTTATGGCGAATCTAGGTTGGGATGATATCAAGTTGCCAAATCCGGTGTTTGAGGGTGACACGATTTACTCATACAGTGAAGTATTGGAGAAGAGAGAGTCAAAATCACGCCCCAATGTAGGCATTGTAAAGATCAAGACGGCTGGATATAACCAGCATGGTACGGTTGTTATTGAGTTTCAGCGTACATTCATGGTGTACAAGCATGGACAGGGTCCAGATATGACGAGCGAGCTATTGGCTAAAGTCTTGAAGAAATAAGCAAAAGGTGCGGATCAGAGGGGGGAATGGCAATGAAAAAAAATGCATTTCATGAGGAACTGAGACAAAGTGTTCGTGCTGTCTGCAAGAATTATCCGGACGAATATTGGCGGGAATTAGATGTAACCAATTCGTATCCAGAAGCATTCGTTGATGCGCTGACAAAGGCTGGATTTCTAGCGGCGCTCATTCCGGAAGAGTATGGTGGTTCGGGATTGTCGATCACAGAAGCATCGATCATTATGGAAGAGATTAATCGCTCTGGAGCGAATGCGGGAGCTTGTCATGCTCAAATGTATACGATGGGTACCCTGCTTCGTCACGGCTCGGAGGAGCAGAAGAATAAATACTTACCTGGCATTGCGGATGGATCGCTGCGTTTGCAGGCTTTCGGTGTAACCGAGCCAAATACAGGAACCGACACAACACAGCTTAAGACAACAGCCATTCGCAAAGGGGATAAATATGTTGTCAACGGACAGAAGGTGTTTATCTCACGCACAGAATACTCAGACCTGATGATTCTTCTTGTACGAACGACACCGCTTGATCAAGTCAAAAAAAGAACGGAAGGGCTGTCGGTGCTGCTTGTTGATCTGCGCGAAGCGGTAGGTAACGGGATTACCATTCGTCCGATCAGGACAATGATGAACCACGCAACAACAGAGCTGTTCATTGAAGATCTAGAAGTCCCGGTGGAGAACTTAATTGGCGAGGAAGGCAAAGGGTTCAAATATATTCTGGATGGTATGAACGCGGAGCGTATTCTCATTGCAGCGGAATGCATCGGTGATGGCTACTGGTTTATCGATCGGGCTACCCAGTACGCAAAGGATCGCGTAGTATTCAAGCGACCGATCGGCCAGAATCAAGGAGTACAGTTCCCAATAGCCAAAGCTTATATTCAGCTTGAGGCGGCCAATCTCATGCGTTTTCGTGCGGCTGAGTTATTTGACGCAGGTGAACCATGCGGCGCTGAAGCGAATATGGCAAAGATGCTATCAGCGGATGCCTCCTGGGAAGCGGCGAATGTGGCGCTGCAGACACATGGAGGATTCGGCTTTGCCGAAGAGTACGATGTCGAGCGTAAATTTAGAGAGACACGATTATACCAAGTAGCTCCGATTTCAACAAACCTTATTCTTTCCTATATTGGAGAGCATGTACTTGGCCTGCCGCGTTCCTATTAATAGGACGAATATAGATTCAAGATGCGAATCCTACAATAGTAAAGAAAAGAGGTGGATCGTATGCTTCCGTTAGAAGAAGTGACGGTGGTTTCGTTAGAGCAGGCGGTAGCAGCCCCCTTTGCTACCCGACAACTGGCCGATTTGGGAGCACGGGTCATTAAGGTTGAGCGACCCCAAACCGGAGATTTTGCCCGACAGTATGATACGACTGTACATGGGCTCTCCAGTCATTTCGTCTGGATTAATCGCTCCAAAGAATCGATTGAGCTGGACTTAAAAAAGGATGATGGGCAGCAAATATTGCTGGATTTGTTGGCAAAAGCTGATGTATTCGTTCAGAATTTAGCTCCCGGTGCACTTGAGAGGCTTGGCTTTAGTCCGGCTGAGTTGCGAAAGAAGTTTCCGCGGCTGATTATTTGCGGTATCTCCGGGTATGGGACGGACGGGCCGTACCGTGACAAGAAAGCGTATGATTTATTGATTCAATGTGAATCAGGTCTTGTATCATTAACCGGCACAGAGGATACACCATCCAAGGTAGGGATTTCTATTGCTGATATTGCAGCAGGTATGTATGCATATACAGGAATTTTGACTGCATTAATCCAACGTCAGAAAACAGGAGAAGGTACGGTATTAGAAATATCGATGCTAGAGGCGCTTGGTGAATGGATGGGCTATCCGATGTATTATGGACATTATGGTGGGGAAGAGCCGAAGCGGACCGGAGCGCGTCATGCGACAATTTATCCGTATGGTCCTTTTGCTGCCGGAGACGGCAAGAGCGTCTTTCTTTCCATTCAAAACGAGCGGGAGTGGATGCAGTTCTGCGAAGTGCTGCTTGAACAGCCCTCCCTTGCCTTTGACCCGCGCTTCAATCTAAACCATAAGCGTGTGAAGCATATGAAGCAGCTTGAAAAAATCATTATGAAAGCATTTCAAGCGCTGTCAGCCGATGAGGCCATCGCGCGATTGGAGAAGGCCAAGATTGCGAATGCGCGGATGAATACCATTCATGAGTTTGTCGATCATCCGCAGCTTGCAGCACGAAACCGCTGGCGGGAGGTACAGACAGAAGCAGGGTCTATTCGTGCGCTTATCCCACCGGTGACGATGGAGGGGGTTGAGGCACAGATGAACCCGGTTCCGCGTGTTGGGGAGCATACGGCAGCCATTCTGGCAGAAATCGGCCGCAACAAAAAAGCGGTACATAAAAGCTAACGAAGAGAAGGGAGGGAGAAAATGTCACTCTGGCGAAGTTGGCTGTTTATTCCTGGAAACCAAAAGAAAAAACTCGAAAAATCTATGACACTAGACGTCGATGTCATCGTATACGATCTAGAAGATGCGGTTCCACTCCAGGAGAAATCTGCAGCAAGAACGCTGGTAGGGCAAATGTTGAAGGAGCGGAACATCCAGAATAGAAACGTGTTTGTTCGCGTTAATGATGTGTCCACGCCTTATTTTATGGATGATATTCAGGAGATGGCGGCTTGCCATATTACGGGCATTATGCTGCCAAAAGTGAGCAAAAAGGAACAGGTTCATCTAGTAGACCACCTGCTGCGTACCGTTGAAGAAAGGCACGGGAGAAAGAGAGGCAGTACAATGATTCTCCCGTTAATTGAAACTGCCGCAGGCCTGCATCATGCTTTTGATATTGCTTGTGCTAGTCCGAGGGTTCATTGCCTGGCGTTCGGCTCCGTAGATTATACGCTTGATATTGGTACACAGCAGTCAAAAGAAGGAACGGAAATTTTGTTTGCTCGTTCCTGGCTCGTTAATGTATCCCGGGCTGCCGGCATCGACCCGCCTATTGACGGAGTATATGTAGACATTCATGATAGGCAGGGGTTGCAGCAGGAAACAGCATTTGTTAAACAATTGGGTTTTCAAGGCAAACTTGCCATCCATCCGGTACAGTATGAGGTTATCAATGCTGAATTCGCCCCGACAAAAGAACAGATTCACAATGCAGAGCGCATCGTAGAAGCATTTGATCGTGCGGTAGAACAAGGTGGTGCAGCGATTGAGGTTGATGGAAAGATGGTGGACTATCCTGTAGCGGTTCAAGCACGCAAAATATTAGATCAGGCGAAAGCGCTTAGGAAGTTAGATGATGGGAAGCAAACGGATATCGGATAATGGATTCGTATATGACTAGAGTATTGTTTCCTGTTAGCTTTATAATAGAAGGAAAAATAAAGCTAATAGAAAGTTGGGAAATATATGGAACCGGTTATCATACAGCCTGCAAGGGAAAAGGTTGCGGCTATTTTACGAAAGGCGATATTTAAAGGTGAACTTAAGCCAGGCGAAGTATTGTCGCAGGAAGAAATCGCAAGCAAGCTGGGCATCTCGCGCATGCCTGTTCGTGAAGCCTTTCAAATGTTAGAGCGTGATGGTTTGCTGATGCTGCAAAATCGCCGGGGAGCTGTCGTGCGCGAGCTTACGCGTGAAGCCATTCAGGAGCATTATGAGCTGCGTGCGTTGCTTGAAGGCGAGGCCGCCGCACGTGCAAGCTTGTATGGTGAAGATTTTACAGAAGTCTTGAGTGCGTTAGAGCAGGCAGAAAAAACAGCACAGGCAGGGGATATGACGGGTTATGTCGCTGCGAATGAAGCCTTTCACCGTGCGATATGGGAAGTGGGGGATGGACAGCGTCTACATTCCTTGCTGCACCAATTATGGAACGGTCTGCCTACTCGTCTGCCGGAACTATTAAACAATCAGGTGCAGCGTTCATTAACAGAGCACCGCGAGCTCGTTGAGGCGATGACGACGCGAAAGCCAGAAGAGGCACGGGCCTTAATGTCGCATCATATCATGCGTAGCTTCCAAGACTTTATTGCATCAAGAGAACATACACAGCAAAACGATGAATCAAAAGAGATGTAGAGTACCAGCCGTCATGTTGCGGATAATAGCTGCGGTGGGAGCATTGACTCCCACCTTTTCACACCGGATAGACAGCAAGTATGCGCATAATAAACTGATTATTTTAAAAGTTGAGCCAAATAGATAATTGTAAGCGCTATAATTTCAAAATTTCTTTTGTAAAAGGGGAGTATGCAATGAAAAAATGGATCGCTGTGCTTCTTGTCGGATTATTGGTGGGCGTGTTGACGGCATGCGGTGGCGGAGGAAGCAAACAAGCGGCATCGGGTGGAGAAGGTGAGAAAATCGTGATTAAATTTTCTCACGTAACATCTCCGGAGAGCACCAAAGGGAAAGCGGCACAAAAATTTGCCGATCTGGCAGCAGAGAAGACAGGCGGAAAAGTGAAAGTTGAAGTATATCCGTCTTCGCAATTGTATGGTGACAAAGAAGAACTTGATGCATTGGTTTCAGGAAATGTTCATATGATCGCTCCATCAGTAACCAAGATGGTGAAATTGGATCCGCGCTTTCAATTTACGGACATGCCATTTCTATTCCGTGACCGGGATCATGTATTGAATTTCTTCAAAAGCGATATAGCCAAGCAATTATTGGAGAGCGAACGTCTGCAAAGCAATGATATTAAAGGGCTTGCATTCTGGGAAAACGGATTCAAGGAATTCACGAACAATAAAAAACCGCTCAAAACACCAAAGGATCTTACCGGATTGAAGTTCCGAGTTCAGGCGGGCAAGGTATTAGAGGGACAATTCAAAGCGCTGGGTGCGGGTTCGGCTACGATCCCGTTCGGTGAGACCTATGCGGCGCTGCAGCAGGGTACGGTTGATGGCACAGAAAACACGTTTAATAATATTGACACGCAAAAGTATGAAGAAGTGCAGAAGTATTTGACAGTAAGTAACCATGGCCGTATTGATTATGCGATTTTTGTTAACAACTCATTCTGGCAGGAAATGCCGGAAGATGTGCGTACGAAGGTAGAAGAAGCATTGAAAGAAGCGACAGAATATGAGTGGAAGATTGCAGGCGAGGAAGATCAGAACAGCTTCAAAAAACTGAAATCATCCGGCAAGATGCAGGTAAATGAATTAAGCGATGCGGAACGCGCTGAGTTCGAGAAGACATTGGAGCCTGTATATAAAAAGTTTGAAAGTGTTATCACCAAAGAGATTATTGATGGCATCAAAAACCTCAAATAATGCGGGAAGGGTATTGAATATGTTCATTCAATACCCTTCTCACAAGGAGGCCATAGAGTGAAAAAATCAAAGAAGGCATGGGCGCTGCTGGAGGATATTGCGGCCGGCAGCTTTTTATCCGTCGGAATTGCGCTGATCTTTTACGGCGTACTGATGCGTTATGTTTTTAATGAACCGAAAGCCTGGGTGGAGGAAGTGGCCAACTATACGATCGTATGGGGGGCGCTGCTCGGTGTACCGGTCGCTTTGCGCAACAATCACCACATTCAGGTTGACATTCTGTATGATAAGCTGCCGCGCGGCGGCCAGCGTCTGCTCGATATTTTTGCTAACCTGATGGGCATTCTGTTCTGCGTGTTTTTTACGTATTACGGCTACATCCTCGTTGCGAAGCGCTATACATCCGGCATGGTGTCCATGGATGTAGGCATCCCGATGTGGATCGTGTATTTGATTCTGCCCATCTCAGGGATTATGTTTTTGTTCCGATTCCTCGAGAAGCTGCTGCAGGCGATTCGCGGGGAGAAGATCGTTAATACAGTCGATGCCGTAGAGATGCCAAATGAGAAGGAGGATACGCCGCATGGTCCTCACGCTATTTAGTTCGTTCCTCGTCATGATGCTCCTGCGGGTACCGATTGCAATCAGTCTGTCCTTAGCGACCGTATTCGTTCTGATGCAGAGTGATTTCAATATGAACATGGTACCGCAGCGGATGTTCTCCGCACTCGATTCCTTTCCGCTGATGGCAATCCCTGGCTTTGTGCTGGCGGGTGTGATTTTAGCCCGGGGCGGAATTTCCAAGTATTTAATTGAATCCTTACGTACGTGGGTGGGGCATCTGCCCGGCGGGCTGTCTGTGGTTACGATTCTTGCTTGCATGGTGTTTGCCGCCATCTCCGGCTCCAGCCCGGCTACCGCGGCTGCGATCGGCTCGATTATGATTCCAGCCATGATTAGTGCAGGCTATGATAAGAAGTATGCGATGGGTCTGGTGGCTGCGGCCGGAACCT